>JACDHA010000006.1 GCA_013821315.1 Candidatus Dependentiae bacterium
GTGCATAGCTAGGGAGCAGAAAAAGCTCATGCACATAACATAACTTATAATCAGGTAGGCTAAAAAGGTTTTTTTTGTTGTAGGCACTATGCACACTCCTCAAAAAGATTAATATAGTGTATACTTAGTGTATAGATAAATTTTTAAAATTAAATGGATGTGACTATGAAATCACCTGAAAGCATAAGCTTTTTGCATCTACAAGAAGTACAAGAAGATCAAAGTCTTGATTTTCATCCTAAAAGCTTTGACGACTATTTAGGGCAAAAAGAACTCAAACAAAAATTACATGTATACACTACCGCTGCTTTAATGCGCAAAGAGCCTCTTGACCATCTGTTGCTTTTTGGTCCACCGGGGCTAGGAAAAACTACTCTAGCACAAATTATGGCCCATATTATGGGAGTGGGCATTAAAATTTGTAGTGGCCCTATGCTTGAGCGCACGGGTGACTTAGTAGCATTACTTTCAGGCCTTGAGCCACGCGATATTTTATTTATAGATGAGATACACCGTATGCCAACACCTGTAGAAGAAGTGTTATATAGTGCAATGGAACATTTTAAAGTAGACGTAATTATTGGCCAAGGAGCAGGTGCACAATCTATTAATTTGCCATTAAGTCCTTTTACTCTTGTAGGCGCTACAACAAAAACAGGTATGCTCTCAGCACCACTACGTAGCCGTTTTGGCATTAGTGAGCGGCTAGAATTTTACGAAGATACCGATTTAAAAGATATAGTACTACAAAATGCGCGCTATTTAAAAGTCTCTCTTTCAAATGATGCCGCACTACTTATAGGCCAAGCAGCGCGTGGCACGCCTCGTATAGCAAAAAAGTTATTACGTCGTGTACGGGATTTTGCACAAGTTAATTATAATGGTCAAGCATCAGATGATATTGTGAGAGAAGCGCTCAGTTTTTTAGGCATAGATTCAGAAGGATTAAATAGACTTGACTATACTTTACTTAAAACTATTATTGAATGCTTTAACGGTGGACCTGTCGGTCTTGAAACACTAGCCTCGGTGCTTGGCGAAGATGCACACACATTAGAAGACGTCTATGAGCCTTTTTTGCTACGTCGTGGCTACCTAGAAAAAACATCACGAGGTCGACAGATTCCCTATAAAACGTTACCTTATTTAAAAAGCAAGTTTTTTGGACAACAGCTACTATCGTAGGAGTCTCTCAGCATGGCTGGCCATTCAAAATGGAAACAAATTAAACATAAAAAAGCAAAAGAAGATTCAAAAAGAGGCAAACTTTTTACTAAACTCATAAAAGAGATCTCTATAGCTGCCCGTTCAGGCGGAGGAGACCCTGCAGGGAACGCTCGCTTACGCTTTTTAATGGAAAAAGCTAAAGAGATCAATATGCCTCAAGAAAATACTATTAGGGCTATCAAGCGTGGCACCGGAGAGCTTCCAGGCGTAAGCTATGAACGGTACATGTATGAAGGATATGGCCCAGGCAATAGCGCCATACTTATTGAAGTACTTACCGATAACAAAAATAGAGCTATAGCTGAACTTCGTACATTATTTAGTAAAAAAGGCGGCATTCTTGCTGAAAGTGGTGCTGTAAGTTGGATGTTTGACAAATTAGGTGTTCTTGAAGTACCTACAACTGGGCTTACTGAAGATACGTTACTTGAAAACCTTCTTGCGTACCCAGTAAAAGATATTAAAGAGGAAGATGATACTTTTAGTATTATAACTGATGCCAAAGCACTAGAAGAAGTCAAACAAGGGCTTACTAGTATGGGCATAAAAGTAGAAAATTCAGAAATAGAGTGGTTGCCTCGAGAAACAATAGAGCTCGGCCCTGATTTAGAAGAAAAAGCTTTCGAATTTTTAGGAGCCATAGAAGATTTAGATGATGTACAAAACGTTTACACTAATTTAGCATAAAGAACTATACCATGGTATTAAGCATGACAGGTTTTAGCTCAACTATACTTGAAGTTGGCAAAATACATTTAACTATGACATTAAAGTCACTAAACTCTCGTTTTTTTGAAGTAAATTGTAAATTGCCTTACTTACTCACCCATTTAGAAACAGATATTATCAAGCTGTGCAAGGCTAAACTGTATAGAGGCAATGTGTACGCTACTGTGTATATGACTAATCCGCATGCTTTAACCTCAGGTATTGAGCCCTCTTTAACTACTGTCGGTGGCTACCTAAAAGCTCTTGAAACTATAAAACAGCAATTTTCTTTAAGTGGCTCTGTATCGGTAAGCGATATTTTAACATTACCTAATATATTTGAAGTCAAGGAAGGCCTTATAGACGAGGCTACAACTGCTACTATTATGCAAGCTATAAGTGAACTTATTGAATCACTCAATCAGACTCGTATCCAAGAAGGGTCACAACTAGCCCATGATATTAATCAACGCATTGTTTTTATAAAACAGTATCTTGAAAAGTTAGAGCCACGCGCACAAGAAGTACTCAAACAACGCAAAGAAACATTACTTAACAATTTCAAAGCAGTACTTGCAGAAAATAATCAAGAAGTTAGCCATGAATCTCAAAACATGATGATATACAGCCAACTTGAAAAGATGGATATACACGAAGAAATTGTACGTTTTAAAACGCATCTAGACAGTTTAACTCAATGCCTTGAATCTAGTAACAAAGAAAAAGGCAAAAAACTTGATTTCACTCTCCAAGAGCTTTTTAGAGAGATTAATACAATAGCCTCTAAATGCTTAGATGCTACAATTAGTAGCCTTGCTATTAATATAAAGTTTGAACTTGAAAAAGCACGTGAACAATCACAAAATATAGTTTAAATTGAAATTAAATAAAATAAATATAAATGCATCATTTGACATTTTGTCAAATATATAGTAGGCTAAAAAGAGCTACTAGAGTACATGTATTAGTATATAATGAGAGCTACAGGAAGAATTATGCACAAAATTACTGAAAAATTTTTTAAGGGATCAGTAGGGATTACTATTCTAGTGCTGTCTTTTAGCTTTCTTTCTCTAGCAATGATAACAGATTCCTTTTTATCAAACAGCTTACCTGCCATAATTGATCAACATATTAAAAGCGATCTAGAAAAAAACTCCAAGGAACAGGCTTCTGGAATACCGTTTAAAAAGCTTTTTGAAAAATATAAACAGCAACAAGTACCCTTTATTTTAGCACGCAAAGTACATCTGCTGGCTGATGATACTCGTTTTTATGAGTATTATGATTACAATGAACTAAAAGAAAATCAACTAACTTTATCCTCAACTGTTTTTTTAGAGTATTTTTTACTGCATCCACTTGATGGAACATGGCATTATCTAGCAAATTCACTTGATGCTACAAACGGCAATCATAAAAAACTTACTTTGATTGATTTTGCCAGTAGAGCTAAACAAGCTGTAGATGAAAACTCAAACTTGGAATTTGCCTCTTATTTTTTAATGCTTGGATTGTGCTGTGAACATGGTTCTGGAATCGAAAAAGATTATCGCTTGGCACTTTATTATTATTGCCTAGCAGCTAAAAAGGGCTTACATGAGGCACATATATCTATAAGCTATCTCTTGAATCCAAAAACTATTTGTGAACATAAACAGTCACTTGATAAAAACCTTCTTGAAACATATATAACATTACATCCTTTGTCTTTGCGATCATCAGCAACTACTCAGTCTTATATTGAAAAGGTTAAAGAGCTGTACAAAGATCTACAAAATGCAAAAAGCAACTCAAATAGCACTAATCCATTAGAGCAATACCATCTCAAGGCAAAACAAAATAAACTCTACAAAATAATAGCTGACTACCACATGACTCAAGCCTTGTTTGAAACATCTATAGACAAACTCTTAGATTTCTCTCTCGACCTTCTTACCAGTAATAAGGGTGGACTTTATTTAGGTAGAGATAGCCTCTGTAAAGTACAGGAAATAGTAGATGCAATTGATAACTCTTGTATAAAAATACTTAGCTTAGAACAAAAAAATAAAATAAATTTTATAAACACATTACTGCACACCAGACAAGCACCTGCTGTTTAAAAAGCATTTGACATTAAAAATTACTAATAGTACAATAATAAAAAGAGTAAAAATAGTATTCACCCATTATTGTGTAAAATTAGTATGCATAAAAAAAATTCTGTTATTACGTTTATTTTAAGTGGCTTAGTCCTCATGGCTAGCAATAGCTTAAGTATGTCAAATAATCTGCCAAAAATACTCCAAAGACCACTTGATTATAAAGCTCCCCTAGAGCTTAGTAATGTACTAGGTGCTGATACTTTAGATGGCCTAAGTGGTAAAAAACTGAGCGATCTTTTAGCTCTGTCATCAGATTCTAGCACTATGCCTTTTTTACTTGCTGAAGTAGTAAACCTAACTACAAAAAAAGTATTCTATTGTGATGCTCGTATACTTTGCAAAAGACTCTGTAGCGAATTAATCTCTCAAGTTTTCAAAGAAGATAATATTAAGAAATTAAAATTAGCATGCAAACTTGGCTGTGGCAACTTACTGGATATACATGGCAACAACCTACTTCACAGGGCAATACTAGAAGGTAACTCTGACATGGTTGCGCGCATCTTGGCCCTTAAACCAACACTTATTGGTCAAAAAAACAAGGCTGGCCAAACACCTCTAGATATTACTTTGGGAAAAGTTTCTTTGTTAGAAGTACTTTATAGAAAAACGATAAACAAAAACGAAGACCCAAAAGAACTAAAGCACACAGTACTCCATGAAGCAGTAAAAGAGCTGATATCCTCTTTTAACCTTAAAAATCAAGATTTAGAAGAACATATAGAAACTGTACGTTGTATAGTTAATGAAGAGCCTGAACTCAAAGATATGCTAGATCAAAACTATCATACAGCTTACGCTATAGTACAGTGGTGCTCTTTACCAAAAAAAACCAAGAATCTGCTTCTTGACTTATTAGAACCAGCCAATGCAATAAACCAATTAGGTCATACACTTAAAAAGATAAAAACTACTCATACACGCAGAAATTCTTCTGACTATATACAAGATTCCCCTTACAGAAACTTTGTAGAACTTTTTAAAAATTTTAATATATTTGTTACTTTATTTACCATTCATTCATTGTCAGATGCAGAATTTAATTATGTAGGAAACTTTTCACATGGGTTTTCTTTTCCTGTTTCCCCACAACAAGAATGTTCTGCTTTATTGCTTCAGACTGCCTATGATAGATCTAAAGATACTTGTATTAACATAGGATTATTATATGAATATGGTATAGGAACTACTATTAATACAAAGCTTGCCCGACGCTACTATGAACTTGGGGCATCTCATCATAACTCTGCTATTGCTTTATATAAACTTTACCATTTTTATATGCATAACTTAGGTGGCACTTCTAACATAGCACTTGCCAATGAATACTATAGCAAGGCATTTAAAACTCAAAAGACACGCACTACATTATATAAATTTGCCCTACGCCTGTTAGCTCAATCTGGTAGAGCTATTGTTTTAGGAGAACAAGCTTATAAAGACAGTAGTAAACTCTTACAAAGCCTTGTAATTCATAACCATGACGGTACTGAGATGCAGTTTATACTTCAAAACATCTTACAAAACGCAGAATAACTCCAGAAGAGAACATTATGAATTCTACTACTCTGATCCGTGCTCTTCTATTAAGCCTAACGCTTATAGGTATACACGATCCTTATTTATACTCAATGATGAAAAATGTGCTGCCACAAACAGCTAAAACCCCTGCTTATGATACTTTCCGTAAACGCACAGCTTATCTTAAAGCCTATAGCTTATTTAAAGAATCACAAAAATATGACTTTTCAAGCAACAAAATAACAGAGCCACAAGAGCTTAAAAGACATGCGGCAAAAAACGAAGAATTAGATACAGTCAAAAAAACTGTTACTACCCTTTTAGAAGGCTTTGATGAATTGCTTGTGCTCTTTGGTGCAGATAACACAGTAAATCGAGATGCATTTTTGCTTTCTTTAGCAAAAGTTAACCTTGAAGAATTAGTTGCAGATAAAAACCATCCGCTAGCTACGAACGTGGCTAAAAATAACACTATTTTAGAACAAATCAATGCAAAAATACATGCTAGAAACAGAGCACTAGCACAAGAAATTAGTATGCATATACAAAAAGAGTGGCCAAAAGAATTAGCAGCTCATTTTTCTACTTCAGAATATTTTTTAAAACTCGTAAAATGTATTGAAGATGCTTATAATACCTTTTCTGATACAGAAAACATACTAGCTCATATACAGAAAAGCTTATTAACCGATATGTATAAAATATATGCAAACGATATTACGAACAGCACCGGCATTTTAAGTAGTATACCTAAAATTGATATTTCTGCGGGCAAAAATAATTTATCAGCATTTCAAATAGAAGAGCTTAAAGCCTGCTTGCCAGGCCCTATAGAAGCACATAAAAAAAAGATAGAGCAATTAGTTACTCTATTAAACACTAAAGCCGTAAGTGATTTAACAGAAATTAAAACCTTTATAAAAGAGAAAAAGTTCCAGGAAGCATTTGCAGCAGTAAATAGTTTAAAATCACCTGCATTAGATGATGACAACCAACTCTATAAAGAAGTTGAAATCGCACTCAAATCTTTACCAGAAGAGATACGTAAAAAACTTCCTAATGGCCAAGATTGGATCTACAGGCTTGATAGTACTTCTGCTCAGTTTGCGTTACTTAAAGAAACCCTTGAAGAACTTTCTGCACTCTATACCTCTCTAACGCAAAGAGAACTGAAAAGTATTATAGAAAATTATATTTCAAACAACACTCTTGAAAAAACACAATTAAATAACCGACTAGCTTATGAAATAAGCAAACAATTAGAGCACCATTTACCTGGTAGTATTCATAACAGAGAGGCTCATAACGCATTACAAAAAATAGCTCAAGCGCTCACTACCTGCTGTACTTATGATAAAAATCAAGAAGCTCTAACAGCAATTGCACGCTCTAGTATAAGCGATCAACCTCTTCTTTTTCATGAAGATACTACAAAGACGATAAGTACCAGAACATTGAGAGAGCTTATATTAGCCCAAGAAAGAACTCCTACTGATTTTATGCCTCATTTTATCTGTTACTTTATACAAACAACTGAGTTAAAAGAGGGACCTCAAGATATTTTTAACTTCCTTATAGCGCTTTTAGACTATTACCCAAGCGTTTCTAAGGATCCTGCTACAGGGCAACCAGTCTATTATTTTATAAAATCAGCTAAAGTTTGCCCTAAAAATAAACGTTTATTACTTTACATACAAACTTTATTAGATAACTATAAAGCCGTTATAAATAGACAAGCACTTGCAGATAAGTGGGAACTTAATTTAGAACATATAACTCAATTAGAACAACCCACTAAAATTAGTGGCATTCATGAGTTTAGCTCTGAAAATGCACCTACAAATAAAGTTGAAAAATCTTGGAACTTTAAAAATATAGATGATAGTATTACTACCGTTACTCTTATGATAGACAAAGACACTTTGCTCTATTGTCCAAGAAATACAGCTATTTCACTAGGCACGCTAAAGCACGTAAGCACAAGTAACTCTAGCACTACTTCTACAAACACAACACCGAGCACGTTACTTGATGCTAAATGCTCAACGCTATTTCCGCCCGCCTTTGCTCAGGAAACTGTTTTGCTTACCTGCATAGCTGAGGCTTTACATTCCATTAAAGTGCAACAACTAGCCTTGAACAATACGCCAAACGAACAAATAACAAAATCTGTTGGGGTATGCAAAAATGGTAAAGATAAAATTTTTATAGAATTTATTATCGACAAAGGAGACTCTAGAGTTGTGCCTTCTATTGTTACTTTATACCCACTAGCAAACTTTAAACAAGCAAATCCAATTTTAGTAAAAGATATTAATGCATTTAAAACCTATACTCACCAACTAGGAATAAAGGGCATTAACTTATTACAAAAAAATGCTCCTCTAACTTACCGCCGCATAATGCTTGACTTAATGGGACCAGAAGAAATAAGCTATCAAAATAAATTAAAAGCTTTAATTTGTAAC
Organism: Candidatus Dependentiae bacterium; assembly: GCA_013821315.1. Classification (NCBI taxonomy): domain Bacteria; species Candidatus Babelota bacterium. Next base: position 8,072 of record JACDHA010000006.1, read on the forward strand.
GATGTTGCTCGTCAACTTATAGTCTCTAGTCAGCTACACAATGCTTGTGTAACACCCGAAAGTTTAAAAACACTGAGCCCGCTGGCAAACAAAGATATACTTGTATTAATTTTTGGTGCAGAAAGTAGCCATATAGAAGCAATGCATAGTGCGTATGAGCATGCTAGAGCACAACCTGACCATAAAGAAGATAAACCCCAGTTTAAAAAGCAGCTCACTCAAATAATAGACAACTCAGGAGCAAGTTCTTATCAGTGGGTTAACGATGCACTGGCATTAGGAAATGGCAAAAAATGGTCTAGTGTTCAGCTAAAAAATAGTGTGCTTTATTGTTATACAGCATTGAGCAATGCCAGTAATCTTAACTACTTGTTAACCACTAAACAAAATTTTAAAGATAAAACAAATGTACTTGTCGTTGTCTGTAGCTTTCAAACAGGCGCAGGTAATGCTTTAAGAATTTCTGACAAATTAAAGCAATTACCTAACGGTGACAAATATTCTTTAGGTAAAATTGGCTCATCCTTCTTTTATATACCTATAAAAAAACATGAAATAGATTTTTGTATACAACAACAACTTACAAAAACTACGAGCACTATACATTAGACTTGTTAACTGGCAACAAACATAAGAGAGGTGTATACTTAGAGTATACGCCTTTTTTTATAGCTAATTTTCAGTTTACACCCTTTTTGCTTAGTACCACTATTTTATGGATAAACATTTCACGCATTTACACTTACATACTGATCATTCACTACTTGATGGCGCTATTACTCTTGATAAGCTTGTCAACTTCGGTAAAAAAAATAATTTTAAAGCTTTGGCCATTACCGATCATGGTAATATTTTTGGTGCTGTAAAGTTTTTCCAACAAGCCCAAAAAGCTGGCATTAAGCCCATACTAGGTATGGAAGCTTATTTCACTGAAAATGCAGCCTTACGTGACGCTGATAATAAGTATTATCATTTAATTTTACTGGTACAAAATGCTGTAGGGTATAAAAATTTATGTAAGCTTATCTCATTTGCTTATCAACAGGGATTTTATTTTAAACCTCGTATAGATTACGCTATTTTAGAACAATACTCTGAAGGCCTTATTGTTACCTCTGCATGCTTAGGTGGCCATATACCAAGCTTGCTTATGCAAAACAACTACGAAGAAGCTGACAAAAGAATAGACTGGTTTTTACGTGTATTTGGCAAAGAGCGCTTTTATCTTGAAGTACAGCCTGAAGATCAAGAAGACCAAAAAATATTAAATAAAAAGATTTTTGAAATAGCCAAGCGTAAAGACGTTCACGTAGTAGCAACTGGTGATTGCCATTATGTAACTCCAGAAGATCGTGAAGCTCATGAAGTCATGCTTGCTATTCAAACACATCATAAAGTTACCGACCCAGGCAGATTTACTTTTGGTGATTGTCGTGTACACATGCGCACACAAAACGAGATGCTCGAGATATTTAAAGATAATCCTGAAGCTATCTGGAATACCGGAAAAATTGCTGATATGTGTAACTTTACCTTTGAAACGGGCAAGCTTTTTTTTCCTCAATTTGAAATACCAGACACCTATACTCAAGAAAGTTATTTTGAAGAGCTCTGTAAAACAGGCCTACAAAAGCTGTTTGATACAGGGCGTATCGATATAAATCAACCAGAACTCTATTGGGATCGCTTAAGCGTAGAAATAAAGCTTATCGTAAGTATGGGCTTTATTGGTTACTTTTTAGTAGTAAGTGACTTTATAGGCTGGGCTCGCACAAACGGCATTCCTGTGGGTCCTGGTCGTGGATCAGCAGCTGGATCGCTTGTTGCCTGGGCACTACAGATTACTGATATAGATCCGCTTAAGTACAACCTGCTTTTTGAGCGTTTTTTAAACCCTGAACGAATCTCTATGCCTGATATAGATATAGATTTTTGTATTGAGGGTCGTGATGCTGTCATAGAATATGTTCGCACCAAATATGGCCATGACAAAGTGTGCCAAATTATTACCTTTGGTACTATGATGGCTAAAGGTGTAATCAAAGACGTAGCACGCGCTTTAGGATTTCCCTTTGAAGATTCAAATGCCTTAACTGATCTTATACCAGATCAGCTTAAAATTACCCTTACTGAAGCTCTTGAACAAGAACCTAAGCTCAAAGAACTTATCGCAGGCAGTCCCAATGTTGCAAAGCTGTTTGATCTTGCATTGCGCTTAGAAGGAATAACACGCCATGCATCTAAACATGCTGCAGGTATAGTAATATCACCTGAACCTATAAGCGATGTGCTTCCTGTCTATATACCTTCAAAATCAACTGATTTGGTTACCCAGTATGCAATGACTGAACTTGAAAGTCTTGGGTACTTAAAGATGGACTTTCTGGGGCTTAAAAATTTAACACTTATCGATAGAGCAATAAAACTTATACAGCAAAACCATGCTCTTACAATAGATATAACTAAACTACCACTTGATGATGCTAAAACATTTGCTTTGTTATGCCGTGGTGAAACTTCTGGGGTATTCCAGTTAGAATCTGATGGTCTTAAAGATGTATTAAGGCGCTTGCAACCCGCTTGCTTTGAAGACATAATCGCCGTTAACGCGCTGTATAGACCCGGGCCATTAGGCTCAGGAATGGTTGACGACTTTATTGAATGTAAGCATGGCAGACAGCCTATTAAGTATATCTTTCCTGAGTTAGAGCCACTTTTAAAAGAGACGTATGGCGTAATTGTTTATCAAGAGCAAGTAATAAAAATAGCTTCTTCTATAGCCAATTATAGTTTAGGTGAAGCTGATATATTACGTCGTGCTATGGGTAAGAAAAAAGCTGACGAGATGGACAGACAAAAAGCTATTTTTGTCGAACGTGCCATAAAACGTAATTTTGATGGAAAAAAATCGGGTGAATTATTTGATCTTATGGCCTACTTTGCAGGCTACGGATTTAACAAATCTCACTCAGCTGCTTATGCGCTTATTGCTTATCAAACTGCTTATTTAAAAGCCAATTTTTGTGCTGAATTTATGGCCTGCTTAATTTCTTTAGAAGCAAGCGACGGCGATCAAATGGCGTTTTACGTACAAGCTGCCAAAGAGATAGGCCTTACTATACTGCCGCCTGACGTTAACCAATCGCAGGTTAACTTTAGTGTAGTTGATGGCAACATACGCTTTGGACTACATGGTATTAAAAACGTTGGTAAAACAGCACTTGAAAATATTATTAAAGAGCGTGAAGCTAAAGGCTCTTTTAGGGATCTACTTGATTTATGTAATCGTGTTGATTTACGTAGTTGCAATAAGCGTGTGCTTGAAAGTTTAATTTACTCAGGAGCACTTGATCAACTGCCAGGCAACAGGTCTCAAAAGTTTGAAGAGCTAGCAAAAGTTATCGATAGAGCACTTGAAAAAAAGAAAGCCGCACGCACAGGCCAACTCGGTCTTTTTGATCAACGTAAAGCAGCAACCCAAGGACAAGAAGACACAGAAATTTTCATGTACCAAGCACGTGCAGAATGGTCTGATGCTATTAAGCTTGAAAAAGAAAAAGAAGTTGTAGGCCTCTATGTAACAGCGCAACCGCTTGATAGCTATGCACGGCAACTAGCGTGGGCACAAACTACGCACTTTGCTCAAGCGAGTAAATTACCTATAGAAAGTGCAATTATTTGTGGTGGTTCACTTGCTGCAAGCAAAGTAGTTACCACTAAAAAAGGTGACAAAATGGCCTTTTTAACTCTAGAAGATACGACAAGCCGCGCTGAAATAGTGGTGTTTCCTAAATTGTACACTCAAGTAGGGCCCTGGCTTGATAGCTACCAAGTCTTTTTAGTTAAAGGGACTCTTGATACTACTTCAACACAAACACCTAAAATTAAAGCACAAACGTGTATTCCACTTGATTTATTGTTTGAGCCTTGGGCTTGTGAAAAGCTTGTTGTAGGATTACCAGAGAATTTTGAGCCTGCATTACTTTCTACTCTTAAAAGCAAACTTGTAACTGGTTCTACGGGGCTTGAGTTCCATTTTGTAGAAAAAGAAAAACCACTACGCTTAGTGGCTAAAGATAAAATACGCTTAGATGCCCAAGCTCTTTTAGAGTTAGAAAAATATAATATAACTCTCACAATACTCTTTTAAATAGTAACGCGCAGTAAGAAGTAAAAAAGCCCGAATTAATTCGGGCTTTTCAATAGAGTATTATTTATTGGATTACACACCACTTTTTATCAGCCTGCTGCTTTTCCATAAGAGCCTTTAAATCAGCCCAATCGTGTCTATAATAACTACTTTTATTATATTGACGACAAACAAATTCATAAGAAGTTTCTAAAGGCTGACCAACCTCTAACGATTCACTAGACCTAAAATCGCAATTAGCGCCTTTTTGAGTAAGCACTTTTACAACTTCTTTAGCAGTTATAGATTTAGATATTTTAGAAGAGGTAGAGGCCATTAGAGCATAATGAAGTGGGGTAAGTCCTTTAACATTAAGATCGTTTACTTGTGCTCCTGCATTTATAAGCAAAGAGACTAAGTCTAAGAACGCTGGATAACTAATAGATTTCTTATTATTGTTTGCTAAAAGAGCTATAAAAAGAGCTGTATTGCCCTCTTTATCTTTTAAATTAATGTTGGCTCCTTTAGCAAGTAATAACTTAGCCCACTTTTTATTAATTTTTTTTGCTGCGTACATAAGCAAGGAAGAGTTATTTGAGTCAACAATCATATTTACATCCGCACCTAACCACTGCATCAGCTTATTTATCTCGTATTTCACTTTGGAAACATTAGATTTATATTGTGCTATTTGGGTGTCTGTACAATTTTGATTATGTTTGGGATTAGAGAGATAGCTTAATTGTTCGCAAGTCTTTAGTAATAATAGGAGCAGATAAGCATGCTTTTCTGTATCTGTTTTGCCTTGCATGCACTGTTCATCAAAGAACAATTTAGCTTGAGAAGTACCTAAAGCAATCAAAGTCCAATTTTTTAAAATAAACTCTAACTGAGACCTATTATCTTCACGTAATGAAGCTGCTCTTTTGCCTTTTAAAAGACTATCAACTTGTAATTCTTGCGATACTACACTTTGTAACTCTGTATACATTTTATCAAAAGCTTCTCTATTAAAAGCAGCATTGTCCATAAAATAGTTATACAGGCTTTTACATGAGAGTGCTGTATTTCTTAGATCAAAGATATGGTACTTAATGTCCCTAACATAACCATCCGAAATACTAACTTCTTGAACAGTAACTAACTGTAGTAGTATTGCTTTTTTAAGGTCTTGAGGCAATACGGCAAAATAATTTAAATCACTCGGTGTCTGCATAGAGGTAGTACTATTGAAAAATCCAAGTAATAAAAAGAGAATTACAAAAATGAATCGGTTGTTTTTTGACACAATAAGCCTTTAATAAATTTTATAATATTTATATTATATAGTTATTCTATTTTATATTAAATTATACAAATGTCAATTTAAAATACCATTTTAACAGCTATAAAGAAAGAGCTAAAACTAAAACTTGTGATTTTAAAATCAAAAAAGCTCAACCGAAGTTGAGCTTTTAACTGTTTTAATTTTTTATTGGATTACACACCATTTCTTATCAGCCTGCTGCTTTTCCATAAGATCCTTTAAATGAGCCCAATCGCGCTTAGTGTGATTATCTTCCTCATAAGTATGTTTACGACAAACAAACTGGTAAGGAGTTTCTAAAGGCTGACCAGATTCTAAAGATCCACGAGGCCTAAAGTCGCAATTAGCACCTTTTTCGATAAGTACTTTTGCTATTCCTCTAGAAGTTTCAGCTACACTTAGAGAGGAAGAGAAAGATGACATGAGAGTATAATGAAGTGGGGTAAACCCTTTAGTATTACTATCATTTACGTTTGCTCCTGCATCTATAAACAAAGAGACTAATTTTAAGAATGACTGGTAGTTAATATATTGCTCATCCTTAAGTGCTAAAATAGCTACAAGAAGAGCTGTATTACCCTCTTTATCTTTTAAGTTAATACTTGCTCCTTTAGAAAGCAATAACTTAACACATCTTTTATTGAGTGTTTTTGTTGCATGCATAAGTAAAGAAGAGTTATTTGAATCAACAATCATATTTACATCTGCACCTAACCACTGTATCAGCTTATTTATTGTGTATCTCTCTTTGGCAAGATCAGTTTTATACTCTGTTATTTCAATAGGTGTACACTGGTGTTTATTAAAGCCAGGATAAGAAATAGAACTTAATCTGCTACAAGCGTTTATTAATAGCTGCAGCAGATTAAGTCCTATTTCTGTAGCTGTTTTACCTTGCATGCATTGTTCATCAAAGAACAATTTAGCTTGAGAAGTACCTAAAGCAATCAAAGTTTGAATTTTTAAAGATAAATCAAACAGTTTTCTCTCATTCTCACGTAGAGGAATTATTCGCCCGTTGTTTAAAAGATCCTGAGCTTGTGCTTTTTCAGATACTAAATTTGGTAGTTGTGTGTACATTTTTTCAAAAGCTTCTCTATTAAAATTAGCATCGTTCATAAAATACTTATAAAGATTGTTACATGAAAACGCTACATTTCTTAGATCAGAAATGTAGTACTTAATATCTATCTTATACTTATTAGGAATATTAATTTCTGGGAGAGTAACTAATTGTAGCAATATTTTTTTTTTGAGCTCTTGAGGTAATGCAGCAAAATAATTGAAATCAGCAGGTGCTTGCATACATTTAGTAGCATTTAAAAACCCAAGTGATAAAAAGAACATTAAAAAATGAAATCTGTTGTTGTTTGACATACTAACCCTTTTCTAAATTTATAATATTTACACTATATACTTATTTTATTTTATATTAAATTATATAAATGTCAATTTAAACCACTATTTTAAAAGTTATAAAGAACGGACTACACACAAGATTTTAGTTTTTTTAAAATCAAAAAGCCCAACCTAAGTTGAGCTTTTAACTATTTTAATTATTTATTGGATTATACACCACTTTTTATTAGCTTGTTGTTTTTCCATAAGACTTTTTAAGTCTAGCCACTCTAGTCTAAGATAGGTGTCTTTCTCACATTTACGACAAACAAATTGGTAAGCCGTTTCTAGAGGTTTACCAACTTCTAAAGATTTGCTTGGTCTAAAATCACAATTAGCACCTTTTTCAGTAAGTAATGCTGCAAGTTTTATATAATTTATAGACTCGGTCGTTAGGCTATGATGAAATGAGAAACGTGGGTTATTGTTTTCTATATAAATGAGAGAAGGAGAAGCTGCCCTTAGAACATACTGAATTGGTGCCAATCCTTCAGCACTAAGCTCGTTTATTTGTGCGCCTGCATCAATAAGTAAAGAAACTATTTTCAAACGTATCTCTTCTTGGAAAATGCGCTTTCCCCCACTATTTCTGCAAATGGCTAAAAGAGCAGTATCACCGTCTCTATCTTTTAAATTAACATTCGCTCCTTGAGCAAGTAGTAATTTAACACACTTTTTATTTAAGCTTTTTGCTACATAAATAAATAAAGAAGAGTTGTCTAAAGTCTCAATCATATTTATATCAGCACATAACCAATGCAGCAATTTATTTATTTCATATTTTATTTCAGACGCTTTATCGGTACACCCATAGTCTCCTGCATAGCCCTGATCAAGTTTAATCTTACGGCAATTGTTTAAATCTGTGCAAGCTGCTAGTAACAATTGTAGTACATAATCATGCTTTTCTTTAGCTGTTTTGCCTTGCATACAATGCTGGTCAAAAAGGAATTTAGCTTGAGAGGTACCTAAAGCAATTAAGATCTTATTTTTTAAAACCAACTCAAACTCTTCTTTATCTTTCTCAGAGAAATTAGCTTGTCTAGCTATTGAAAGAGCATGAGCTTCTGATTTTGTGAATGTTAACCTTTGATGAGTATATAATTTTTCAAAAACCTGCGTATTTAAAGTAGGACTGTCCATAAAATAGTTATAAAAACTTTTACATGAAAATGCTAATTCTCTTAAATTAGAAATATTACTTTTGATGTCTCTCTTACCGCTCTTCAAAAGTTACTTAAACTTAGTTATAGGTAACTTTTGATCTGATGCTACCACGCATTCAGTTTTAATTTCTTGAAGATGCGCGTAGAGCGCTATTGTATCCCCGCGGTGCATAAAGCACTACTAGATGCAACTCTCCAAGCCCAACGTTCTTTTATAAGAACATGGCCCGAGCTGGGCACTGGCAAAGATAACTCTTTGCTTTTTAGTGAAAGATCCCGCAGGGTCTTTCTTAGTCCATTGCATGCAGCATTTTCATCACGAATGTGCTGTGCTGAGCATGATGGACACGTCCATTGACGTACATGTGGCGCAAGGCCATTTGGTACAATAAACTCACAAGCATGACAAGTACGGGTAGTGCCTTTTTCAGCAAACTCATGATATGATTTGCCTGATTTAAGCGCTACCCACGAGAGTATTTCTTTAAACCGTCCAATAAGTGAACGATTGTTCATAGCTCTTCTCATAGGGGTTGTTATGCCGTTACCGCGTGGTGTATAATCACCAACAGCTACTAAATCGTACTGTTTATAAAGATAGTTAGAAAGCCTATAACAAAACAATTTAGTGAGTTCTCGTCGTTTTGTACGCGCTTTAGCATAGACAGTTGCTATTTTGTTATAACGTCGCGATGATTGCCATCGTTGTTTAAGAAGATTTCCTTGAGCATCAACTACAGGTATAAGATATGATCTCTTTTTACAACGATCTAATTTTGATTTTAACCCATCTAATCTTAGATCAAATACCTTCAACCAAAAGGGTGCTGCAATCTCAAGAGCTTTGCCTTCATTATCAACGCCATACGCAAAGTTTTTATGGTTAGGATCTAACGCAAGCACTCTTTTGATAGGCTTTGTTTCTGGTACTGAGCGTACTATGGTTATCACTGCGCTAAAGATACCTGACTCTTTTACAATACGTAGATTGCGAACTTCTTTACCCTCTAGAACATGCCCGTCACTCATAGGTACCGTAAGAGAATGGCGCTTATTGTCGCTTCCTGTACCAAGTGAAAGTATAAGAGTATTACCTTTAAATTTGTAACCTCTCAGTGGCTCATCATAGAGTAAAGAAAACCAACTTGAAGACCATGAGCGAAAGCGCGGCCATCCTGTTTTAGCTCCTTTACGCTTTCCTTTACGAGATTGCTGATACGCTTTAATACTCTCAGTGACTCTAAGAGCAGCGTTTTTAAGAGGCGCTGAATAAACGCTTTTAAGGTAAGGATACTGACTTTTAATACCAGGCACTAAATTTCTTAATCCCCAAGCACTATACAATAATTGAGCAACTTGCAAATCCCCTGTAGCCTTAAATGACTCCTTAAGGCTATAAGCATTTTCCAATACTTTGTTATATAACACATTGCATTTACGTGATTGATCATCTAAACATGCAGCTGTTACTTTATCAGGTGTTAATTGCAATCTAATTACTGCAAGAGTTTGTTTCATATGGTTTTAATAGCCATTGATAAGAGCATTAATTACTTTTTTCTTATCTTAATTATACCTTAAAATGTGACAACAGGCTATATTAGCAAGATCTAATCACACTATGCTGCAACATTTAATAATCTTACTTATATTGATAAACAATAGTTAACTTTGAGCAAGTTTAGCCACACAGTTAACTAGCCCACATCTAAACGATTATAACTCTTTGGAAGAGTAACTAACTGTAATAGTATGATATTTTTAAGCTCTTGAGGTAGTGTAATAAAGTTATTTGAATCGTTAAGACGCTGCATAGACTTAGTACTGTTTAAAAGTCCAAGTGATAAAGAAAGAATTAAGAAGCGCACTATGCTATTTTTTAACATTCAAATCCTTGTTATCTGTTTAATTTAATTAATAATTTATTTATCTTATTAAGAGCCTCTTTAATAGGACTCTTAATTAATTATTGAACTATACATGACCACTTATTATCTTTATTTTTACTTTGCCTAGAATCTTTTAATTCATTCCACTGATTATTATCTTTATTTTTACTTTGCATAAGATCTTTTAATTCATTCCACCGATTTTCTTGAGGATATTGGTTACTTTTACGGGCAACAAAATCAAACGCTGTTTCTATCGGGTATCCAATTTCTAAAGATTCACTTGGTAAATTATTATAGTTAGCACCATTTTCAATAAGAAGTTTTGCTAGAGCAAATTTGCTAGTGGCTACTGCGTAATTAAGTGCGGTAAATCCTTGGTAATTAGCTTTATTGATGTCTATGTTTTTCTCAATGAGTAAAGATGCTATATCTTTATCTTCACTATCACGAGCAATTATGGTTAAAGCTGTGTTACCCTCTTGATCTTGGACAGTAATATCAGTGTTCATAAGTATTAAAAACGTAGTTAACGGTTTATTTTTATTACCTACAGCACAAATAAGCAAGGGAGAGTTTGCATAACATCTTTTTGCATAAATACCTTCAGTCCACTGTAAAAATTTTGCTGTTATATACTGGCAATTCTTAATATAATAGTCATTTTTACCTAGAATTCCATTTTTATCATATATACCGTAGATAGCTGCTTGCTTTTGTACTTCTTCCTTGTCAGCATGAGCTCTTACTACTTCATTAAGAATAAATAAATAAGCTGCTTTTCTATCGGCAAATAAACTGTTAAAAATAGCTTTAGCAGCAGGTGTACCTATTGCAATAGCAGTACACGCTTTTACTCCAAGCTCAATTTCTGCCGTCTCTTCTTCGATAGAAGTGTAGGGTTCAAGTTCAAATTCAGTATTTGTATCAAGCACTTCACTATTATATTCATTATCATCTAGCGGAGATTTATCAAGAACAGCTAACATAGTATTTACTATCCTTAGCATCTTATTATAGAGAGTAATATGAGCTCTTTTATTAAAATCTTCATTACGCATAAAAATGTTGTATAACTCTTTACAACTATAAGCCAAATATCTTGTAGTACTCATCTGCTTACCCACTTCATCTGTTGCAGAAGGTATATAACTCTCAACCATATGTAACATTATTTTACTTTTAAGCTCATCTGGAAGCTTTGTAAGATAATTTACTCCATCACTTTGTTTATCCATACAATTAATGTTAATTAAAAAACTAAGAACTGAAGAAAAAACTAGAAACTTAAAAAAAGTATTTTTTGACACAGTAAACCTGACGCATTTAGTCTTTATATATTTATTTAATTGGACACTACGTTTACTAGCTTATAGTTTTGCCATAGGGGCTTATTTATAGTAAGTACGCGTTTTTATTATTTTTATTTTGTATTATTTATTATATATTAAATATAATAAATGTCAATTTTTACTTTTTAAAATCCAATTATAACTATAAAATACTTATAGATTTACTTCTTGATGAGAGTGAAGTAAGCGAAACTTATTGAAAGGTTATCTGAAAGCTTTGAAGGCTCAACTTATTTTTAACTTTAAAAATAATCTAGCATCTAGTTTAACAGCCTTAATTTACATTTTAAAGAATAAGAAAAGACGTTAATATTTGCGACAAAAGACAAAGGGCACCTTGATGCTCAAGCTCTCCTAGGTGCAAAAAAATATAACGTACATAGAACGATGCTGTTTTAGATCAGAAAAAGAGGAGCTTAAGCTCCTCTTGTAGTCAGAAAGTATTTTAAAGATTTTCTAAATAATCTTAAGATATAATGCAATAACCTCTATTACCTTTTTGCATTATGTTCTGGTAACGTATATCAAAATGGTTTTCTTGTATTTCTCTATCTAGATCGTTATAAAGAGACTGCAATTTTGCAACTGATTTTAAAGGGAGAGACAAATCATTTAAATAAGCATGTTCAGCAAGAATGAGAAAATAAACTTGTTCAAATGACAAATGTCGTACCACAGATTCTATTTCACACACTTTTATCAAATCTGGATTTGTTAAAGTATATACTATATTTAGCTTATTATCTGATACTACGTTTTCCTTTAAATTATCACAAAAAGATGCTTTGTCTATTGGTGCTTTTACAGTAGTAATACATTTATTGGTAGCAATATCGTAAATACTAAAATAACATTGGTCTCCCTGACTATATGTTTCAATAAGAGCACATTCATTACCAAATACCGCATGTCTATGCATATAGCCTCTAGGACTAAAAGTGCCAAGAATTTTACCATTTTTTGTACTTTTAATGCTATACACACCAGCTGTGTCATAATCGCGCTCTAGCTCACCCTTACCTAAAGATTGATCATCATAATTTTGTAGTCTGTTGTTTGAAAACCTACCTAACTTAGATAAGCACCCCCACAATAAGTAACCTCTTTTACTACATAACTTTTCTCTTAAAATGCTTACCATCTCTTCAGGTAAGGCTGTTAAGATATCTTCAAGAAAACCTCGTGAGGACAAACAAAGTTGCATTACTTTAGGAGATCCTAATTGCTCTACTACATAGTGACATATAACTTGGTTAAATTGGGTAGTTAATTGTAGTAAAGAGCTAATACGTAATAATTGTAAAAGCTCTTGTAAGGTTAGTTTTTCTAAGATACGATTAATTATTACACTTTGGTCATTGGGTGTAGTGGTATAATACGCAAGCTGCATATCAATAATAATAGGATTATTTCCTTGTAACACTATAAGCTTGAGTAGTTTAACAAACCGCTCAGCCGATTCTTTATCTATATCAGCTAACTGAAATTGCTTACTATCAACATGACTAGAATTAAAATTAAGTTGTGTTTGGAGTACTGCACTTAATGCTATTTCCTGCCTGGTTACAGTTATCTCTGCATTATCTGAGGTTATAAGTTTCATTTGAATTTCATTATCATCCATACCTTTTATAAGTAATGGTGTACAAAGTACAAATCCACTTATTACTCTTTTAATATTTTTAGCCTGCATTGTATTTCCTTATTAGATAATATGTTAATTTAAATTATTATATTTATTACTATAACATATTGCAAACTTTATACAAGCAAGCTTTACATTCAAAGAATTAATCAAAAGGTGCAGGCTACAGCAAGAATTTAAATCTTTGTTGTAGCCTGCACCTTTTGAAATATAAGTATACTTAATTATAATAATTCGTTAGCCAATCTGCTTAATTCACTACGCTCACTTGACTCTAAGTAAACACTAGCAAATAAGGGCTGACCCTTAAAGCGAGAAGCTGCTACTACAAGACCGTTACTTGTAATATCTAAGTATGGTGAATCAATTTGAAATGGATCACCGGCTAAAATTATTTTACTACCTTCACCCACACGGCTAATAAGTGTTTTAACTTCATGAGGTGTTAAGTTTTGTACTTCATCTATAAGAATAAATTGATACGGTATAGAACGACCACGCATATAAGTAATAGCTTCAAGGCTTAACTTGCCTTCTTTTATAAGCTCATCTAAAGAAGCTATGCTTGTATCTTTATGAGGTTTTTTATGCTTATATTTATTGGAGCTTTTAGGATTAAAATTTTCATCTTTATAGACTGCCATTTGATTAGCAACATTAGCAGAATGAGTTATAAAATCCATATTATCATAGATAGGCTGCATCCAGCTATGCAATTTTTCTTGAATATCGCCTGGTAAATAGCCAATATCATTACCCAAAGGTATAACAGGCCTGCTAACTAAAATCTTCTCAAACTCATGTTCAATAAGTACTTTGTGTAAAGCTGCAAGGAGCGCTAAGAAAGTCTTACCAGTACCTGCAGGACCAATTAAAGTAACAAGTGGTATAGAACTATCAAAAAGGGCATCGAGCGCCATAAGCTGCTGAGGATTACGTGCCTCTAAAGGCCACCTTAATTGTGGCGCTTGTACTGGTTTAAATTTATGGTTACCCAAATACCTAAATACCACATAATTATAAGGATTATGTCTACTTTCAAGCAAGACATATTGGTTAATTGTCAGCTCCTGCTCACGAGAAAGTTGATCAAGTTCCTCAGGAGAATCTTTTTTAAGTTGTATTGAGGGTACTTGTAGCTTAATCCAACCTTTATAGATTTGGTCTTTCTCAACGCCACCTTGCGTATAATCAAGAGCTTCTACACCAATAACATCTGATTTTACACGAGCATTAATATCTTTAGAGACAAATTTAACGTCGTAGCCTTTTTTTTGCATGCACCAAGCTGTATACAAGATTTCATTGTCTTTTATACCTTGATCCAATTCAAAGCTACTGCACGCAACATCCTCATGAGGTGTAAAAAAGACCTGAAGCTTGCTCCCATTATCAAGGGTAACACCTTCTTTTAAATTACCACGATTTCGTAGTGCATCAAAATATCTTATGACTTTACGTGTAGTAAAGCCACGTTGCCCTGGATCATTTTTAAATTTATCAAGTTCTTCAAGAACTGCTATAGGAATCCCAACGATGCTATTTTCAAAATTAAAAATAGATTCAGGATCATGAATGAGTACGTTAGTATCTAAAATATACAGTAATTCGCGCGCTGCCATACTAGTTTCCTTAGTCAAAAATTTTAGCCTTATCAAACGTCACTGTACCATAGCCATACAGATAACTTCAATAGTATTTCTAGAGTACTAGAAATACCGCTAACTTACTAGACAGCTAGGTAAAATATCAGACCAACAACTTTCAGATATAACATGAGAGAGCAAACTTAATAGTTGATTAGCTTGTATATCATACCTATACTTACTTAAAAAGTTTAGTTCTTGCACAAGGCCTTGTAGTACACCTTTAAAAAGATCTTGAAGTGGTTGTTGCAGTCTCTGTTTTTTATCTTCATCACGTAAAATCAAAAAAGCATAACGAATTGATTGCTTTATGTCTTTTGCAACACCTTGGCCATAAAAAAACACTCTAGTTAGTCCAACAACAGCTTCTTCATAGTGGGGACTATTTTTATCCTCTACTATGTTGAGCAAATAAGCTATATAGCGACTAAAATAAGCATCTTTAAGCTTGTATGCCAACTTCTTGGCTTCAAGTGAAAGAGCATTACAATGTGTATCAGAAATTAATCGACTAATTATAAACGCTAATTTTCCATTTTTAAGGGTGCCTACACTCGTAAAAGCCAGCGGCGTTAAAGTTGTAAAGGCATACTGTAAAGCTTGAAGAGTATCTTTTTTAACACCACAGCCCTCGCTATAAGCTTCAATAACAAATGAAGCTGCAGTAAAACAGTCTTCATTAGTAGGGTCATCAGCTATAGATTTAACATATTCAAAGAGCTTACCCATATCTTTATGAGCAAGTAGAGCACTATGCTGTTTGTTTAAAAGAATTAGTCCCAAAGAATTTATAGCTTCATTAAACCCAGCTTTATAAGACTTTTTAAAAAGCTCTACTGCTTGACTATAATCTTTAGAAATACCTGTCCCAAAATAATACATAAGTCCTAAAAGATGCAGTGATTCTCTATGTCCTTTATCGGCAGCTTGTTTTAAATAAACGTATGCAGCTTTAGGATTACTTGTTACAATTACTTTCCCTTTTAAAGAAAGGCCATCTCTTAGTAAACTGCCTAATTCAAATAAAGCAGCGGTAAACCCTAGCTGAGCTGCTACTGTTAGATGATTAATGATTTTTTTACTTAACAGGTCTCTTGCTATCTCATCTTGAGTGTTTTCAAAAGACTTTCGTAGTGCATAAGCTAAGTAATAATGAGCACTTGCGTTGTTTGGTTCCTCATGTACTACCTGGTTTAAGCTCTCTAGACCACTTGCTAAATCCTGCTCTAGTGGGTCACCATAAACATGCCATATTGCTCTAATAAATGTAGCTTGATTATTACCGTCCAAACAAAGCTTTTCTATCCTATCTATAGATTCTTTTGTATAGAAACTTAAATGTATTCCTTGATCAAGCAAGCTGATAATAAATGACAATATATCGGTACTACCAAGTTCAAGTGCTTTATTTACATACAAAGTTACCTTGTCTTCAGTATAGTAGTTATTAGCCATCATGTAGACATAGGCAAGCAAATGAGCAGCTTGAGCGCTACCTTTATCTACTAACAATTCTAAATGCTTAAATAATCCTATTTTTGATAAGCACCTATTTTGTTTAATGCTTTGCTTATAAAGATCCTCAAAGTAATCTATAAGGCTCTCAAAAGTAGGTATTCTTGGATAATAGCCACGTACAGCCAAAGACACTATATAACAGCGGGCTGCAAATGAATGTTGAGAGATCTGTTCTATATGAGTGTAAAATTCTTTTAAAGCTAGAGGATCGTTATGAGCAGTAATTTCTGTAAGAATTTTTTCATAGCATTCTACAGCCTTTGTTAAATTTACTTTATCTTTAGTATTTTTTAAAAGCGATTCTGCTAGCATAAAAAGCTCAGTTGAACTTTCAGGATTTTTACCTAATAATTTTAAGCTACTAGCACAATATTCTTTAACTTCAAGATCTTGAGTCTTTTTTAACAATTCACGAAAACTTGTTACCTGCTGATCTTCTTTTTCTAGATTAGCTTTATTAGCAGCTGCACGTTCATCACCAAGCTGGGCACCATAACAAAAAAATTTATATGCTTTATCATAATCTTTCTTTACACCTTTACCCAGTACATATAAGCTTCCTAGTTCGCAGCAAGCTGCTTTATAATTAAGCTGAATAGCTTTTTTTAAATACTCTTGAGCAATACCATAGTTACCTTGAGCCCTTTCAAGACAAGCATAAGCAAAACATGATTCTGGATGTGCCTGATCAGCTGCTTGTTTATACCATCTACGAGCATCTGCAAGATTATTAAGCGATTGAAAATAATAGCCTAAAAGATACTGAGATTTACAATGCCCTTTAACAGCCGCCTGAGTAAGCCAGTAAACAGCAGCATTACTATCAACTTGCACATGAGTACCGGTAAGATAATTATACCCTAGCAAATAACAAGCATACATATTACCTAATTGAGCAGCTTGAGTAGTATAACTTAACCCTGCTGCACTGTCTTGAGGCACTAAGAGGCCATTAAAATATAAATTACCCAGAAACGCTAAAGCCGGCGCATAACGGCCGTCAACGGCAATTTTTAAATAGGTAAGAGCTTCTTCTGGGTCGTAATAACAACTTGTTTTATCGGCGCAAACTAAACTAGCTAGGTAATGAGTAGCAAGCCACTGATCATCTTGTTGATCACCAGGAGATTTAAGTAAGTCAGGCCATTGAATATAAGCACTCTTAGCTACGAGCTCTGATTGATCAACTGCATATATACAAGCTGACGTTAGGTAAAAAACAAAAAAGAGGTATCTTTTTTTTAAAAGCATAGTAATTATTTTGCTGAAAATTGTTGTTTATAGAGTTCTTTAATTTCAGAAACAGCGGTTGCTTGTGTTACAGTTTTATCAACACTATAGCCCATAAAACGAGGAAAGCGCAATGCAAAACCAAGCTCAGTTTTAGTAGCTCCCGCTGTATGTAGTGGCGATTGAGTTATTTCATCAGCTCTTATTACTACCACCGTAGTTGGCTGCACCCATACATCCGGCACGAGCTCAGAAGCACATACTACATTGTGAGGTTGCTCAACTACTGCTTGAGCATCGCACAGCTTTTTAAGATCACGCCATTCTTGATCGGTAAGGCCAGTGCCAATTTTAGCTATAGTTTCAAAGCGGTCATGTTCAGCATTATATACTCCAACTAAAAAAGCTCCTACACCAAAATGGGCACGCTTACCACGACCAGTGTAATAGCCTAGTATCACTGCATCGATAGTATCACTAATATATCCTTGTTCATGACGCTTAAGTTTTATCCAGTTAAAATTACGCTTACCTGCTTGATAAGGAGCATTCGGCCGCTTTGCTACTAAGCCTTCAAGCCCTGCACTTACTGTTTGTTTAAAGTAAGAATCGAGCTCCGCAGCAGTAGTAACATGCTTTTCTTCTATAACATGAATAACCGGGCTTGAGCAGGTACTAAATAGTTGTCCAAGCAATGCTCGTCTTTCACTGTGCGGCTTAGAAAGGAGTATTTCACCATTATAATACAAAATATCAAATAAAAAGAGGTGTAGGGGTAAATTTTGTACTGCCTCTTCAATAGCATGCTTACGTTTACGCTTTACTGTTTCTTGAAAGGCAACATAGGTCTGATTTTCTTCATCATATACTATAGCTTCACCTTCAACTATAAGCGATTGTACTGCACATGTTTCTAAAGCTTTTGTTAAATCAGGAAACATAGGTGACATATCAAGTAAGTTTCTTGAAAAAAACCAGATATGCTGTTGCTTGTTTTCAAGATCACGATTATTAAGATGTATTTGCAACCTAAAACCATCTAATTTAGGCTGTGCTACACAAGGTCCAATTTTCTCTATAAGAGCTGTTGGACTTTCTGCTCGTTCAGCTGCAGCAGGTCGTATAGGAACACCAAGTGTAGGCTTAATAGCTTCAAGAGCATGAGCACCACCATGTTTAATTTGGTGTGCTATAAATCCTAAATCGGCCCGTATATTAAATGCTTCCTCTAATGCAGGTCGTAACGCTTTACTACTTACCATCATCCAAGAAAGAGCATCAATAACTGTCATGTCAGAAAACCCAAGACGCATAGTACCCATAATAATACGTACAACATAAGAAGCTGAAAGAGCATCCATTTTTTTAAGAAGTTGGCCCAGCAAATGTATCTTTTCTTCTTGTACACCAGTGCCTGAAAGCGACTCAATATGCACAAGCTGATGATACACCTGCTCAACAGATAAAGAATGATCAGTATAAGGCCAATCGGCAGCTAAAATAGCAAGCCCTATATCGCCACTTTCTTTCACTTTACGCGTATACAGTTCTGGTGTAGAACCTACCAAAGAAGCCAGGGTCTTAATAAGATTTTTTTCAGCAAAATTAAATTGGTTACCTTGATAAGCAGGCCTTACTGTGCCCAAAGATAAGTAGGTAATATGTTGTGCTTCTTGGGGACCCACCTTGGCAAATACATCAGCCAAAAGATGCATAATTTTTAAACGGGAGCTTTCTAAACTAATACGCGAAAACTGTTCAGCAAGTTCATGAAATGTCATAGAAAGGTCCTTATGTTTTTGATAAAAATTCTATAATACTGGACAGCAGAAAACAAAGAAAAAAATAACGCGATGCTCAACAGTACATATTCTATAGTATGCCACCAAAAAGCCTGCAGTCCTGCTTGCTCTAATGGATTTAAAATAACCCATGTAAGTGCAGCTACCTGAAAACCCGTTTTAATTTTAGCATTACTACTAACAGTGAGCGTAAAATGGTGTGCTAAGCTTATTTCTCGTAATGCCATAACAAAAAATTCACGTCCAATAAAGAGTATAGCCCAATAAAAGTAAAGCTTACCGGCTGCCACTAAACTAATAAGCGTTGAGTAGATTAGAAATTTGTCAGCTATAGGATCGAGCAATCTACCAAACTTTGTCTCTTGATTGTAACGCCGCGCTAAGTACCCATCAAAAAAATCGGTTAAACTAAGGCACAAAAAAAAGCCCGCTAGGCAACTGTTAATCCAAAAGATACCAAGCGGTAATAAATAGAAAAAAAGAAACGGTAATACCAATGGAGAACTTATAAGTCTTATAAGCGTAAGAATAAGGGGAATATGAAGAGGTGTATATATGTTCATAAGTGAGGGAAGTGGTGGCGATGCAGGGACTCGAACCCCGGACCTACGGATTATGATTCCGCCGCTCTAACCAGCTGAGCTACATCGCCACGTGTTATATAGTATATACTAAATTTTTATTTTTTGAATACCAAATATATCAAAAGATATGTTAAATAATGTTTTAAGTAATACTAACCCTGTTATTAAGGTTGAAAGTATACCAAGCATCATAGTTAACGCAAAACCTTGAATAGAAGGTGATCCAAAGTAGTAAAGCACAACGCCCACAATAAAGGTCGTTATATTAGCATCAAGTATCACACTTGTTGCTCCTGCAAAGCCTGAGTTAACTGCTTTACGCATACTCATACCCGCTGCAAGCTCTTCTTTTATACGTTCGTAAATTAGAATCGATGAATCGATCGCCATGCCCACGGTTAATACCATACCTGCTATACCAGGGAGCGTTAACGTAGCATCAGGTACCAAGCTTAAACCAAGCAATATTAATAGTAAGTTAAATAATAGTACTATAAAGGCATATAAACCAGCAACTTTATATACTACAACGCTAAATAAAAATAATAGCACTAGAGCTATACCACAAGATACTAACCCTTTATGGATAGATTCTTCACCAAGTGATGGCCCAATTTGACGCTCTTCCACTACTTCAACAGGAGCTGAAAAGGCACCTGATTTAAGTAATGCTACCAATTCTTTAGCCCCTTTTTCGGTAAAATTACCCGAAATTTGACCAGAGCCACCTTCAATAGGTCCATTAACTCCAGGAGCTGATACAACAACATTATCGAGCAGAATAGCTACATGGCCACCAACATTAGCTTTAGTAAGTTCATAGAACTTTTCAGCGCCTGCTGCATTAAATTCTAAACCAACTTGATGAGGGGTGCTTTTCGTTAAAAAGTTTTGACTATCAACTAAATAACGAGAATCTCTCAATTGTTTACCTGTAATTTTAGCATACGCTGGTACTAAATAAGCAAAGTATGTTTGATCTTCGCCTTCAATATTTGGTTTACCCATTGCTATAGTAGTACCTTCAGGTAATTTACCATTATGCTTTGCAAGCAAATCCTCTCGTGTTTGGGCTATGTCGTACACTTCTTTCATTTCAAGAACTGCTGCTGTACCAATACGAGCTTTAGCAGCTTCTGGATCACGCTCATTAGGAAGTTCAATAACAATATGGCGGTCGCCCTGCTTGATAATAGTAACTTCACCACTGCCTAAAGCATCTAACCGCGTGCGTAGTACACTAATGTTAGATTCAATTGCTTCGTTTTTAACTTTTTCTATTTGAGCTTGAGAAAAACTAAAGAACAGTACCTTATCTTCTTGAGTTATATCTGCGTTAATTTTATGTGCCCGAGCAAGTTCACGAGCTTGAAATGCTGCTTGCGACGTAGAAAAGGTAAGAGTACCTATAAGTTTTTGTGCGTCAACCGTAGGAACACCAGGCAATTCTTTTTTATCTTTTTTAAGTTTATCAACAACAAGCTGCATTGAAGACATAAGGTCGTTTTTAATAGCTTCTTCAACTTTAACGTCAAGCGTTAAATAAAGGCCGCCTACAAGGTCTATGCCCAAATTGATAAGTCGCTTACTTTTCATATGGACTAGAAAATAAGCTCCGTAAGCAGATATGGCAAGCCAAAAGGCTATATTTAAAAGTAACAGAGGGCGAGATGAAAGCGTCATGCTGTATTCCTTTGTTGTGGATAAGTCTTCAGTACATACATCTATTTTTTAGGATTTTGGTGCGGAAGAAGGGACTCGAACCCCCACAGGATTTCTCCCACAGCCACCTCAAGGCTGCGTGTCTGCCATTTCACCACTTCCGCTCAAGTAGTTATAGTTTTATACTAGCATATCTTTACAATTTATCAAATTTTTGCGTTGGCTTTTTGACCACCAAGTAAACGAGCAAAAAAGTTTTTTACTGATTCAATAAGTTTTTGCCACCAACTTAATGATTGCCAACGCTGTTGCTCAGCCTTTTTACGCGCTGCTTCTAATGCTCGGACGCGCTCAGCTTCTTCCCGTTTTTGGCGTGCACGCTCTTGCTCATCTTTTTCTTCTTGAGAAAGAGACTTAAGCGCAAAGCCTTGTTTTTCTAGTGCATCAACAGAAGTACGCAGGCGCGTAGTAATCTGAACTATTTTAGCAGCAGCTTGATCTGTGTACATTCTAAAATCGTTTTTTAAATACGATTCTATAGCTTGTATATTTTCATTTTTATTTTCTATGCTGTCATATAAATCTTTAGCTTTTTCATGATTACGTGTTTTTTCTATTTCTTCAAAGCTATCTAGTGCTTCGTTTTCATCATTTTCAGCCCTTTTTACCTGGCTTACCAGTGTTTTAGAAAATGCTTCACGTACTTTTTCACGCAATTGTGCCACTAACTCAAAGTCACGCTTAACTTTTTCAATCTCTTTTTGTTTGTCAGCAGCTTCAACTAATGCAGCACGCTCCTCCTGAGACAGTTGTGCTGGATCTTGTTTAGGCTTAACTTCTTCAATAAGAGCATCGAGCGTTTTAAGTACAGCAGCTGGATCTATCTTAAGTTGCGTATAAAAATCAGCACTTGTTTTTTCTATTTCTTGTAACTTTTGAGCATACTCTTGTTCTAAAACTTTTATACCTTGCACTCTTTCTTTAAGTTCTTCGTATTTAGGCTTAGCACTTTTCCACCAACGAAGCTTTTCGTACCAATTACCCGAGTCATCAGCAAGGTCATCTGCTTCATCTAAAAATTCATCTGAATCTGCATAACCACTGTAATCATCTTCTTCTTGGTAGGCACTATAACCTGCCTGGTCACCAAACAATAAGGGCTCTTGCTGCTCAAATAATTGTTGCCCCAAGCAACGAGAGATGCATAAGATACCCATGAGCAATACTTTTTTTGTAGGGAGTAACTTATAATTCATATAGGGGACCCTTTATATCTTTGTCTAGGTAATTAAAGTGTTCTAGCAAGCTCTTTTAATTCATCCATAAGAGCTTGTGACAATTCTTGCGCTTCAGGTGAAGTATAGCTCCAACGTATACCAGAATCAACTCGTGTAAGCACTGAGCGGTCACTTTTAATATCAATAATATCAATACGGACAATATTCATTAATGGATGAACAAGCGAAGGTGCCCTTACCACTCCAGCACGTCCTAGTATGCTGTAAGCAATATTGTTATCATCAAGAAAACAGAGCATTACTTTTTTTTGCCATACCATATTGTGATAACCTGTATGATCTTTATGTATGGACATCAAGATACTTTCAAGTCCTTTTGGATATAAGCACTGTATTGGTGTTGTATGAGGTAATCCCTTATCAGAAAATGTTGCAAGTATAGCAACGCTATTTTCTGATTTTAATGCATTAATAAGATCTTCAGGTAATTTAACACCAATGTGCTTTGCCATAATGTGGTCCTTTGTTAGATAAAAAATAAATTATTGTAATTAGTATATTTCTGAAAGTTTTAACGTAATTTCGTTTACTACTGCTAATCCTCGCGTTGTTAAACGAATATGCTCATCATCACTTGGTGCAAGCAGTTGTTGCTCAGATAAGAGAGTAAAAGTAGTTCTCATTTCTTGTTGCTGCTCAGGTGATAAATGCTCCATAACATGCTTAACGCTTATACCGCTTGCTTGGCGCAATCCGAGCATAAGTGTTTCAAGCCAAGCTTGTTTTTCTGTCAACTGCTCATAAAAACACGTAATAGGCTGTTGCTTTTCAACACCTTCAAGATATTTCAAAAGATTTTTTTCATTTTGTAGCCGCGCATTGCCATCAAAAGAGCAAGCACCCATACCAAAACCTTTGTATATTTTTCTTTGCCAGTAAACCGTATTATGACGCGACTGATAACCTGGCCGAGCAAAATTGGATACTTCATACTGGTAAATACCGGCTTGCGCAAGGCGCTCAACGGTCCAATAATATAAATCTATAACGCTATCTTCGCAGGGCAATATAAATTTATTTTGCTTTATACCAAAGTATAAAGGCGTGTCTTCATGTACAGTTAAAAAATACATAGATACATGCTTAATAGGCCACGTAACTAAAGCATTTATAAGCTCTTTCCATTCAGCTTCATCAACTCCAGGAAGGCCTAAGATAACATCTACTGATAAGTTTTCGATTATCTGGGGAGCATTATCAAGCAAAAAACGTACATCATCAGCATTTTGATGCCGATTGAGTTTTTTAAGTACTTCGTTGTTTAGACTTTGTACCCCTATAGAGAGCCGATTTATACCCACTTCTTTCCATACAGCTAGCTTTTCTAACGTTACAGTGCCTGGATTAACTTCGAAAGTAATTTCAGCATCAGGAGCAATGGTAAAGTTCTTATTAAGTATAGCACGCATGTCAAGTAGCAAATCTAATGGATAAGTGCTTGGGGTACCACCACCAAAGAAAAGAGTATTTATGACAGCTTTTTGTGTTTGCTGTTGAGCAAAATCAGTTATCTCTTTACCTAACACTTCATGATACCGCTCCATAAAATGATCATGCCCTGCTAATGCTACAAAAGGGCAATAATAACATTTATAAGGACAAAAAGGCCAATGTATATACAGTGATTGTACAGGTACTGTTACATCAAAATTCAATCTATAACTCCGTTAGTCTCATCTTTTAATTTTATTTATTTTCTTGAGTACAACAATCCCTCTTTATCCTTAGCTTGACTCTAGCATACTATAACGGCTTACAAATTTCTTGATTTATTTCTAAGAAAGAGTATGGACAGCTTTTTGCACCTGTCACATTACATAAAAAAGTTTTTTATTTAAATAAAACCTTTTAAGCATCGTACTGCTACTAGCATGACTAGTATAGCATAACTAAACGAGTTTTGCCAAAAAAGTATAGGTTTTAAAGCATAATTACCTCTCATGTCTATAACTATTTCAAGCAAAAAGACACTTTCAAACCTTGTCACAGGATTGAGACAACTACCTATCAAAAAAATAATCTAAAAATAATTTTGTGTATTAATTATCATTGTGCTTTCTTTTTGCGCCCATAGTATGTTCAGCTTGATCATTCTTTTCTCGTGGACTTAACGCAAAGGCAAGCAGTCCCTTAGAAACTAGTAGCTGTAAAGGTGTAAAACCTTGTTTATTAGGCTTATCTATATATATATGAGCTCCTAAAGACAGCAGCAAATTAATAACTTGCAAGCTTTTTGATTCTATAGCTTTATGTAGCAGACTGTTACCTTCCTTGTCACAAGCATTAAGAGTGAAGCCTTCTTTTAATAACTTAGTAACAGCTTGGACATTATTGTTTTCTATAGCCTTAAATAACTTTCTTCTTTTTTTATCAACCTGCATTTGGATTACAGGAAAAGCATACGCACCTGTACTTAATAGTTGAGCAATTGTTTTAAATCTTGTTGCCTGTAAAAGCTTAATTTTATTATCTTGAGCTTTTTTTAAAGTACTATTAGATAACAAGCCTTGTGGTATAGAAGCTCCATAGCTTAATAGTATATTTATACCTAATTGAGAGCCACTATGCATAGCGTAAGATAAAGGAGTATGACCTTCGCCATCTTGAGCATTAATTTCCAGACCTTTAGCAAGTAAAAACTCAATTAATTTTACATTGCCATTAACAGCTGCTCCATGTATATGCGCCCAATGATGTATGCCCTTATTATTAACATCACTAGCATGGTGATTAATAAGCAAATCTACTATAGCTGCCTGATTATTTTCAAAAGCTAGCTGTAAGGGTGTTTTTTTCATACCATTTTGGGCAGTCAAGTCAGCACCGTTATCAAGTAAAAATTGAACGACTTCTCCATGGCCCTTATGCGCTGCCAAATGTAGTGGGGTATCATCAGCTGAATACTCTGAATACTCAGTCACCCTATCAATATGCACAGCACCTTTAACAAGCAATAACCTTATTACATCAAGATGCCCATTTTGAGCAGCTTCGTGTAGTGCAGTCCAGCCGGTATCATCCTGGCTTGGGTCATTATTTTGAATGCCAATTAAAGCATTGACGTTAGCTCCTGCATTAAGTAATAATGTCACTATAGCCAGATGCCCTTTTCTAGCTGCTGCATGCAGTGGAGTTAAATAATCATACTCATAGATATCACACTCATCATACACTTTAGTTCCCTCACCACCATCAATATGTGCACTTTTTGCAAGCAATAATTGTACTAAATCTACATGCCCATTTTTTGCAGCTACATATAACAATGTATGATTTTTTTTATTGCGAATATCTACCTGCATACCATTGTCACTTAATTCTTGAGTAGTAAGCAATTCTTGAACTAAAGGACAATTGCCACTTTTTACCGCATCGAAAAGTTGTTCATTAACTGAGACATTGGACTCCATTGCTCTGCCTACAGGAACACTTAAGACCAAAGAAGCTCCGATTATATTAATTAATTTCATAGGTTATATCTCTTTATTTGAAGTATTTCGTTTATATTTTGATACTACTTAACGCTTTCTTTTAAGACCTGCTTCATAATCAGGTTGGTCAGCATTTGCTCGTGGACTTAATGCCCTAGCAAGCAATCCCTTAGAGACTAAGAGTTGCATAGGCGTAAACCCTTTTTTATTGACTCTATCTATATACTTATGGGCTCCTAAAGACAGCAGCAAATTAATAACTTGCAAGCTTTTTGATTCTATAGCTTTATGTAGGAGGGTATTGCTTTCTTTATCACACGTGCTAAGGGTAAAACCTTCTTTTAGAAGCTCAACAACTGATTTAACATCGTTCTTTTTAATAGCATTCCATAGTTCTTGTCTCTTTTTATCTACCTGCGCTTTAATTATAGGATAAGCATAAGCACCTGTACTTAATAATTGAGCAATCTCTTTAAATTCTGTTGCTTGTGAAAGCTTAAGTTTATTATCTTGAGCTCTTTTAAAATAATCACAAGATTTGAAAAAACTATCAGAGAAGTCTTGGTGGGCAGGATTTCCATGATGTAATAATATTTCCAAAGCTAAGGTTTGAACACTAGAATCTTGACCTAGGGTACAGTTATATTGTGCAGCAAAATAACAAGGTGTATATCCTTGATCAGTCTGAGCATTAACGTCAAAACCTTTATCAATTAACACCTTAATTAAACTTGGCTGAATATTTTTAGCAGCCCAATGCAACAAGGTCATACCATTGTCAGCCGGAACATTACTATGAGCACCTTTAGAAAGCAATAACTCAATTACTTGAGCATAATACTCATACAAATACAACGTCCCTTTCTTAGCAAGTAAGTAAAGAGGAGTTTCATTCTTATTACTTTGAGCATTAACATCAGCGCCTTGAGCTAATAATAACTTAATTACTTCTAGACGTTCTTGTTGAGCAGCTACGGGCATTTTTACAGTTTTTTTAACAAACCTACAGTTATTTCTAACAACACTATATTTAGTGCACATAGCTAAATGTAATGGTGTATAGTTGTCTACCGTTTTAGCATCAACAAGTGCGCCTTTATCTAGTAATAATTGAATTACTGCACATTTGCCTAAATGAGCAACTTTATGAAGTGGAGTTTTATTGTCGGCATCTTTAGCATTAATATCAGCACCGTTAGCAAGTAAAAAATTAATTAATCTCGCATCTCCATTAACAGCCGCTCCATGTATGTGCGTCCAATCATGACCAGAGGCATGGTTGATGAGCAAATCTATTATAGGTATATGGTTATTTTCAAAAGCTATATGTAAGGGTGTTTTTTCCTTACTATTTTGAGCAGTTACGCTAGAACCGTTAGCAAGTAAATACTGAGCAACTTCTGTATGACCATTTTGAGCAGCTAAATGCAATGCACTAACCTTGGCAGGACAGGTGTCTTCATTAAGGCCAGCATTAATATCGGCACCTTGAGCAAGCAATAATTTTATTACAGGAAGATGTCCATTTTCAGCAGCCCCATATAACGCAGTCAAATTGCTCTTATGAGGGTAGACACATTCAGTAACATCAGCACCTTCAGCGAGCAGCAACTCTACTAGAGCCAGATGCCCTTTTTGAGCAGCTACATACAATGGAGCTACATAAGTATTGCCATCAGCATCATTAACAGACGCGCCTTTACTAAGAAGTAATCGAACTAAAAGATTATTACCAGTTTCAGCTGCTAGAGCTAGACAAGAGTATCCACTGACAGTTCTAGAATCTATGTCTGTACCGTGCTCAATTAAAAGTTTGACTACAGCGCTATGTTCATTTTTAGCTGCTAAATGTACTGGTAGAATCAAATCATCATATAAGCAACTATTAACTTGAGCACCTTTAGCAAGCAATAATTCCACTATAGCCAGATGGCCTTTTTTAGCTGCTGCATGCAATGGAGTTCTATAATCATACGCATATATATTACAACCATCATAGAACTCATCTCCCTCACTACCATCACGATTGGCACCTTTATCAAGCAATAATTGTACTAAATCTAGATGCCCATTTTTGGCAGCTACATATAACAATGTATGATTCTTTTTATCAGACACATCTACGCGTAGATCACCGTTACTTAGTTCTTTAAGATTAAGTAGATGTTCCACTAAAGCGCAATTACCACTTTTTACAGCATCAAAAAGCTGCTCATGAATTGAATTATTTGGCTCCATTGCTTTGCCTAAAAAAGTAGTTAAAGCTAAAAATATTCCAATTACACTAATTAATTTCATAGTTTATATCTCTTTATTTGGAGTATTTTGTTTATATTTTGCGACTAACTTAACGCTTTCTTTTTAGACCTACTTCATGATGAGCCTGACTATTACTAATTAGTGGATGTAATATACCGACTAATTGCTTGGAGACTAAGAGGTCCATAGGAGTAAAACCGTGTTTATTAGCTTTACCTATATACTTATGAGCTCCTAAAGATAGCAGCAAAGTAACAACTTGTAAGCTTTTTGATTCTATAGCCTTATGAAGCAGCGTATTACCTTCTTTATCGCAGGTACTAAGAGTAAATCCTTGCTTTAATAAGTGAGCAACCAACCCAACGTTATTACTTTTAATAGCTTGAAATAACTCTTGTCTTTTATCATTGACTTGCTTTTCAATCAAAGGATAAGCATAGGCACGTTTGTTTAATAATTGAGCAATGGTTTTAAATTCTTTCGCCTGCGAAAGATTAAGTCTATTAGTCTGAGCTTTTTGCAAAGTACGGTTAGAGAGCAAATCTGGTCGTATAGAAGCTTCATAGCTTAATAATGCCTCTACGTTTACTTGGTTCTGATGTCGGACAGCTAGACATAAAGGTGTATTACCTTCACTATCTTGAGCATTAACCTCAAGGCCTTGGGCAATTAACAACTTAATTAAAGCTACATTGCGATTCATAGCAGCCATGTGCAACAATGTTCTCTGATTACGAGGGATAGGAGTGATATGAGCACCTTTGCTTAACAGGGCTTTTACTACCAAGTGACATTTATCATAGGAGCCCCTATTACTTGTTACAGCACAATGTAAAGGAGTATTACCTTCACTATCTAAAGCATTTGCATCAAGACCCTGGGCAATTAATAATTCAATTAAATTTGCATGATGAGTGTCGGCAAGCAAATGTAATAATGTACTACCATTGTTGGCCTTACAATTAATAGTAGCGCCATTGTCTAATAGCGCTTTTATAGCTAATTTACTTGAGCGCAGACCTGCGCAGATTACAGGTGTCTTGCCTTCACTATCTTGAGCATTAACATCAAGTCCATGGGCAATTAATAACTTTATTACACCTGGCTGATTATTTGCAGCAGCATAATGAAGTAACGTCTTGTTACCACTTTGAGTATTACTGTAAGCACCACTGTCTAGCAAGAGCTTAACTACTTGTGCACAGTGCCCATCTGGATAGTAAGAGCTGTTTTTAACAAATAAATAGAGAGGCGTTTTATTGTTATTAGTTTGAGCATTAACATCAGCCTCTTGAGCTAATAAAAACTTAATTACCTGTGTTTTGCCTTCAATAATTTGACGTTCTTTACCACCCAAACAACTATCTACGTCACTATCTTCCATAGCTGAATGTAGCGGTGTGTAGTTTTCTGTCGTTTTAGCGTCAACAAGAGCACCATTTTTAACTAATAACTGAGCTGCAGCTAAGTGTCCTGATTGAGCAGCGGCATGTAATGCAGTCTTATTAGAGCTATCTTTACTATTAACGTCTACACCTTTATCTAATAAAAATTGGATTAATTTTACATTTCCATGCAAAGCTGCCCCATACAACTGCTCACAATCGATAAAGTCAGAGCGGTAATTAATCAGCAGATCTACTACATCTAAGTGATTATTTTCAAATGCTACATACAAGGGCGTTTTTTTATCACTATTTTGAGCTACCCGATTAGCACCGTAACGGAGCAGTAACTTAACTACCTTTGTAGCGCCAAGCCCTGCAGCTACATGCAATGGAGTACACGTAGCCTCATAGCCATCATCTTCGTTGCCAGAGTTAACATTCGCCCCTTCCTTAAGCAATAGCTGTACTACATTAACATGCTCATTTTTTACAGCTTCATGTAGTGCAGTCCAACGAAATTCATCGCAACCCTCGAAAGACCAACCATCAACATTAGCACCTTCATCAAGCAGCAATCTTATTATATCAAGGTTTCCTTCTGTAACAGCTGCATTTAATGGAGGTATACAACTATCGTCCTCGTATTTGTTATTAATTTCAGCACCATTTTTAAGTAACATTTGGATTAAAGCTTTATTGCCAATTTGAACTGCTCTAGCTAATGGAGAGTAACTCTCGTAGTCGCATATTTCCATTTGAGCACCATGCTTAAGCAATATTCTTACTACTGGAATATGCTCGTTCTCAACTGCTAAATTGATCGGAGAACACCAATTATTTTTGGCCAAAGCGTTAACATGAGCTCCTCTATCTATTAATAATTTTACTATAGCCACATGGCCTTTTTTAGCTGCTGCATGCAAGGGAGTTAAATGCTTATATTTATACATCTGAGAATCATCATCCTCGCCATCCTTTTCACCAGTTTCTGCACCATTACTGTTTGCACCTTTATCAAGCAATAGTTGCACTAAATCTAGATGCCCACTTTTAGCAGCTACATATAACAATGTACGATGTTTTTCATTGCATCTATTGAGCCGTAGATCACCACTACTTTGTTCTTCAAGATTAAGTAGATGCTTTACTAAAGCACAGTTACCATTTTTTACTGCATCAAAAAGTTGTTCATTAACTGAATTATTGGGCTCCATTGCTCTACCTACAAAAGCAGTTAATACCAAAGAGGCTCCAATTACATTAATCAATTTCATAGTTTATATCTCTTTATTTAAAGTATTTTATTTATATTATGACACTAACTTAGTGCTTTCTTTTTACACCTACTTTATGCTCATCTTGATCATTACTTCCTCGTGGGCTTAATGTCCTAACAAGCAAGCCTTTAGAGATTAAGAGTTGCAGAGGCGTAAATCCGTGTTTATTAGCTTTACCTATATACTTATGAGCACCTAAAGAAAGCAACAAATCAACAACTTGTAAACTATTTGATTGTATAGCTTTATGCAGAAGAGTATTACCTTCTTTATCACAGGTATTAAGTGTGAAGCCTTCTTTTAGTAATTTAGTAACAGTTTGGATATTGTTGTTTTGGATAGCTTCAAACAACTCTTTTCTTTTGTTATCTACATGCATTTGAATTACAGGAAAAGAATAAGCACCCTTGCTTAACAGTTGTGCAATCATTTTAAATTCTGTTGCTTGAGAAAGTTTAAGTCTATTATCTTGAGCGTCTTTTAGAGTATGATGAGGTCTACCATGCCCCAAATGCGGCGGAATAGAAGCTCCATAACTTAATAGTATCTCTACAGCTAACCGAGAATAGCTGTCTACAGCAAGACTTAAAGGAGTATCACCTTCACTATCTTGAGCATTAACATCAAGACCTTTATCAATTAATAACTTAATTAAAGCTGATTTACCCTTTTCAGCAGCTAAATGCAATAATGTCTTATTATTACCGTACCGCGCAGTGATATCAGCGCCCTTAGATAACAACAATTCAATTACTTGAGCATAATACACCTGCGAATGTGAGGTATAACTATTAACAAGTAAATAAAGAGGTGTTTCTCTTTTATTAGTTTGAGCATTAGCATCAAAACCTAGAACTAATAAGAGCTTAATTACCTCTAGGCGTTCTTTTTCAGCAGCTGCAGGTGTTTTTATAATTTTTTCAACAAAACGATATTCATCTTCCATAGCTGCATGTAATAATGTAGAGTGACTTGTTGTTTTAGCATCAAGAAGAGCACCTTTAGCTAGTAATAATTGCGCTACACCTATATTACCGGCTTCTACAGCCCTATACAGCGCAGTTTCATTTTTAGTATATATTTCTTTAACATTAACATCAGCACCTTGAGCAAGTAAAAAAGTAATTAATCTTTCATTACCATTAATAGCTGCTCCATGCAAATGCGCCCAATGATGTATTCCTGGGTTATTGACATCCCTAGCACCATGATTGATAAGCAAATCTACTACAGTTGCATGATTATTTTCAAAAGCTAGGTGTAAGGGTGTTTTTTTCATGCCATTTCGGGCAGTCGCGTTAAAGCCCATATTAAGTAAACATTGAACAACTTCTGCATAGCCATTCTGCGCAGCCAAATGCAGGGGAGTATCAGCAGATGAATAGTCATAAAGGATCTCAACATCAGCACCTTTAACAAGCAATAATTTTACTATATCAAGATGCCCATTTTGAGCGGCCTCATGTAATACAGACCAGGCAGCTGCGTCCTTGGTCGGATCGACACTATCGATGGTAATAAAGGCATTAGCGTGAGCTCCTGCATCAAGCAATAATCTCACTATAGCTAGATGTCCTTTTCTAGCTGCTGCATGCAATGGAGTTTTATACTTGTACACATGTTCATCATCTTTTTGATCTATGTCATCATCAAGTTCACCACCATTACTATTGGCACCTTTAGAAAGCAATAATTTCACTAGATCTGCATGTCCATTTTTAGCAGCTACATATAATAATGTGTGATTTTTTTCATTACACATATCTAACTGTAGATCACCACTACTTAATTCCTCAGGATTAAGTAGATGCTCCACTAAAGCATAATTACCATTTTTCACTGCATCAAAAAGTTGTTCATTAACTGCATTATTGGGCTCCATTGCTCTACCTACAAAAGCAGTTAGTACCAAAGAAGCTCCGATTACATTAATCAATTTCATAGTTTATATCTCTTTATTTAAAGTATTTTATTTATATTGTGACACTTACTTAATGCTTTCTTTTTACCCCTATTTTCTGCTCAAGCTGGTCAGCATTTGCTCGTGGACTTAATGCCCTAGCAAGCAATCCCTTAGAGACTAAGAATTGCATAGGCGTAAACCCTTGTTTATTAGCTTTATCTATATACTTATGAGCGCCTAAAGAAAGCAGCAAATCAACAACTTGTAAACTATTTGATTCTATAGCCTTATGTAGTAGAGTATTACCTTCTTTATCACAGGTATTAAGAGAGAAGCCTTCTTTTAATAACTTAGTAATAGATTGGACATTGTTGCTTTGAATAGCCTTAAAAAGCTTTCGCCTTTTTTCATCTACCTGCATTTGGATTACAGGATAAGCATAGGCATCTTTACTCAACAGTTGAGCAATCGCTTTAAATTCTGTTGTTTGCGAGAGTTTAAGCCTATTATCTTGAGCTTGTTGTAAAATACTATCAGCTAGTAAGTCTTGCCTTATAGAAGCTCCATAGCTTAGTAGTATTTCTATAGCTAATCGATTCCTATATTCTACAGCTAGGCATAAAGGGGTATTACCTGTACCATCTTGAGCGTTAATTTCAAGACCTTTATCAATTAATAGCTTAATTACTTCTACACCCTCTTTTTTATCAGCATTAGGTTCCTCCCAAGTATACCAATACCCTTTGCCGACCGTATTTTTCATAGCTGAATGTAATGCAGTTCTATTTTTGTTATCTTTAATAGTAACATCAACACCTTTGGCAAGTAAAAATTTGATGAATTTCATATTGCCATTCCTAACTGCTCCATGAAGATGTTCCCAACTGTTAATGTAGCTAGCATGGTAATTAATAAGTAAATCTACTACAGGTACATGCCTATTTTCAAAAGCTACCTGCAAGGGCGATTTAGCACAACTATTAAGAGAAGTCATAGCAGCACCGTTATCAAGTAAAAGTTTAACAACTTCTACATGGCCGTTTTCAGCAGCCCAATGCAATGCAGTCACTCCAGGCTCATCAATTCCGAGATCAGCATTGATATCAGCACCTACATCAAGCAACAATTGCGCTAGAGCTAGATCTCCCTTTTTAGCTGCCACATGCAGTGGAGTTACCCAAGCGCAGCTATCGTTCCCATGAAGGTTAAGAAGCGCACCTTTATTAAGAAGTAATTTTACTAACAATTCATTACCTGTTTCAGCTGCTAAAGCTAATGAAGTATAATCATCCTCATTTCTAATATTAGGATCAGCCCCATATTTAAGTAAAACTTTTACTACAGCAATATGCTCATTTTTAACCGCTAAATGTATCGGAGAATAACAATTATAATCCCCCAGAAGATTAACGTCGGCTTTTTTACACAGCAACAACTCAACTATAGCCAGATGTCCTTTTTTAGCTGCTGCATGCAAGGGAGTTAAATCATTAAGTTTATAATGATATACAGTCCCCTGTTCGCCATCACTCTTGGCACCTTTAGAAAGCAATAATTGTACTAAATCTATGTGCCCGTGTTTTGCAGCTACATATAACAGTTGATCACACATATCTAGTTGTGGATCACCACTACTTAGTTCTTCAAGATTGAGTAGATGCTCCACTAAAGCACAATTACCATTTTTCACTGCATCAAAAAGCTGCTCATGAATTGAATTATTTGGCTTCATTGCTTTGCCTACAAAAGCAGTTAAAGCTAAAAATATCCCAATTACATTAATTAATTTCATAGTTTATATCTTTTTATTTAAAGTATTTTATTTATATTGTGACACTCACTTAATGCTTTCTTTTTACACCTACTCTATGCTCATCTTGATCAGCATTTGCTCGTGCACTTAATATCATAGCAAGCAATCCCTTAGAGACTAAGAGTTGTAGAGGTGTAAAGCCTTGTTTATTAGGCTTATTTATATATTTATGAGCACCTAAAGAAAGCAACAAATCAGTAACTTGTAAACTATTTGATTGTATAGCTTTATGCAGAAGAGTATTACCTTCTTTATCACAGGTATTAAGCGTGAAACCTTCTTTTAGTAATTTGGCAATAGATTGGACATTATTGCTTTGAATAGCCTTAAAAAGCTTTCGCCTTCTTTTATCTACCTGCATTTGAATTACAGGATAAGCATAGGCATCTTTACTCAACAGTTGAGCAATCGCTTTAAATTCTGTTGTTTGCGAGAGTTTAAGCCTATTATCTTGAGCTTGTTGCAAAGTGCGGTCAGCTAGTAAGTCTTGCCTTATAGAAGCTCCATAGCTTAGTAGTATTTCTATAGCTAATCGATTCCTATATTCTACAGCTAGGCATAAAGGGGTATTACCCTCACCATCTTGAGCGTTAATTTCAAGACCTTTATCAATTAATAGCTTAATTACTTCTACACGCTCTTTTTTATCAGCATTAGGTTCCTCCCAAGGATACCAATACCCTTTGCCGACCGTATTTTTCATAGCTGAATGTAATGCAGTTCTATTTTTGTTATATTTAATAGTAACATCAACACCTTTGGCAAGTAAAAATTTGATGAATTTCATATTACCATTACTAGCTGCTCCATCAAGATGCTTCCAACTGTTAATGTAGCTAGCATGGTAATTAATAAGTAAATCTACTACAGGTACATGCCTATTTTCAAAAGCTACCTGTAAGGGCGATTTAGACCAACCATTACGAGAAGTTATCTTAGCACCGTTATTAAGTAAAAGTTTAACAACCTCTACATGGCCATTTTCCGCAGCTAAATGTAATGCACTAGTTTTAGGACCGCATGTACCTCCAGCAAAACCAGCATTAACATTAGCACCTCTATGGAGCAATAACTGGACAACAGAAAGATGCCCATTTTCAGCAGCCTTATGTAATGCAGTCAAATCACCATTATCAGGACTAATACCTTCGTTCATATCAGCGCCTTCATCGAGCAATAACTTTACTATCTCTAAATGTCCATTTTCAGCTGCTGCATGCAACGGAGGCACGGCATCGTCCTCATTCATATTAACATCCACATCCTCACTGAGCAGTAATCGAACTAACAACTCATTGCCAGTTGCAGCTGCCAAAGCCAATGGAGTATACCCATCCCCGTTTTTCCATTCTATTTCAGCTTCATACTCAAGTAAGACTTCTACTACAGCCATATGCTCGTTTTCAACTGCCAAATGTATCGGACGACCCCAATCATCCGTTACAGCATTAACCTGAGCACCTTGGTCAAGCAATAATTTTACTATAGACACATGCCCTTTTTTAGCTGCTACATGCAGTGGAGTTAAATATTTGCACTCATCATCAGCATCTAACTTACCCTTACCATTAGTCTCTGCGCCATCACCATTGGCACCTTTAGAAAGCAATAATTGCACTAAATCTAGATAATTATGTTTTGCAGCTACATATAATAGTGTATGATTTTTTTTATCACATATATCTAACTGGGCACCAACACCACTTAACTCTTGAATAGTAATTAGATCTTGAACCAAAGAACAATCACCATTCTTTACAGCATCAAAAAGCTGTTCTGTAATTGAATTATTGGGCTCCATTGCTCTGCTTAAAAAAGCAGTTAAGACTAAAAACATTCCAATTGCATTAATATATTTCATGGTTTATATCACTTTATTTTAAGTATTTTATGTACAGACCAACTCTCTAAATATATTCTTTTGCCCTCTGCTAACATGCTAAGAGTCTTATTTTCTTATAATCTACTATTATTATTATATTTTAAAGTATATATAATTTTAAAAAAAAATCAATTCATTACTGAATTTTTTTTAAAACAAAGAGAGCTCTGCTTTTTGCCATAGCAATAATAATAAATAGAGCTTTAGATTCTCATTCTAAAGCTCTATTGTTAGGGTAAACTTAAAAAATAAAGAAATTGAATCTAAAGCCCTACGGTTACAGACTTAAGTATATCTGGCAGCTCAATAGAGCCATCTTCTTTTTGATAGGTTTCCATAAGGGCAACCATAAGACGCGGCAAGGCTAAAGAAGAGGCATTTAACGTGTAAACAAGCTGCGTTTTTGCTCCAGGCACACTTCTATATCTTATTTCGCTACGACGAGCTTGAAAATCCGTACAATTACTTGCTGACGATACCTCTTTGTAGACTCCTTGACCAGGCATCCATACTTCAATATCATATGTTTTTGCAGAAGCAAAAGAACAATCTTGTGCAGCAAGTAAGCTGACTTGATAATGGAGTCCAAGAGCTTGCAATATAGATTCAGCACATGCAAGCATACGTTCTTGCTCCTGCTGAGCATGCTGTGGCTCTGTTATAGTATACAACTCTGCTTTTTCAAACTGATGAATACGAATAAGGCCACGCTCATGGGCACCATATCCGCCCGCTTCTCGTCTAAAGCAGCTTGTCCATGCAGTCATACGAACTGGCAGATCTTGTGCTGCAAAAATATGATCGCGATACATACTCGTTAAATTAACTTCTGACGTGGGGGTCAAATACAAATCATCAGCAGGTACTGAGTATACTTCATCTTTAAAACGGGGGAAATTACTCGCCCCTTCAAGAGCTTTATAGTTAATCAAATAAGGTGGCAGCACTGGCGAGTAGCCATGACGCATATTATTATTGAGCATAAACATCATAAGAGAATAGACCAGCTTAACGCTGTCGCCTTTATAAAGAGCAAAATTTGAGCCAGTCATACGAGTAGCCGCTTCGAAATCAAACCAGTTATTAAGAGCACCAAGCTCTGCATGGTTTTTAGGAGTAAAAGCAAAATCAGGCTTTTTACCCCATACTTTTACTACTTTATTTTCTTCTTTGCTACCTTCAGGAATATCAGAAAGCAGTATATTAGGGCAATACAAATAAATTTCTTTAAATTCTGCTTGCACGCATTCAAGATCCTGCTCTTTTTGTTTTAGATCTTGACTTAAAGCACGCGCTTGTTCACGAAGCTCAGGTGTAACTGTTTTTTGGCCCTGCTTAGCCAATTCATTTTTTTGGTGCCTAAGAGTTTCAACTTCTAACTTAAGATGACGAAGTTTTTCATCTAATTGGTATAATTTTTCACCATCAAATGAGGGATCTTTTTTGCGCATAAGCGCTTTAATTTCTTCTGGTTTTTGTCTGAGTAATTCTAAATCTATCATAATGGCATAGCTCGTTGTTAAAATGTCATAGCTTTGCTATTTAAGATACTGCAAAAAAAGACAAAAAAAAAGCCGCGTTATGCGGCTTTTGGGCAAAAGTTTTCTCGGGTCTAAATTATCTTATAGACTGAATGGACTCTTTAAAGTTTTTACCTGCCTTAAATTTAGGCGTTTTTGATTCTGGTAAATCAATACGCTCTTTAGTTGCAGGATTAATACCTTTACGAGATGGGCGGCGTGAAACGGCAAAAGTACCAAAGCCAGACCATTGTAATTTATCACCTTTTCTTAACGTACGTTCAACAATACGTGTAAGAGCTTCAAGCACACGTGACACATCTTTTTTACTAAAAGTAGTCTCTTCGCTTAAAGAATTTATTAACTCAGTTTTGTTCATGAAAGAACTCCTTAATGGGTTAGTAATGGCTACACTGCTTTAATGTGTATTATTGCATATCTCTTTGATATAATTAGTATGATAGCGTAATTCTATTTCTAGGATTGTCAATCACCTATAACATATTTTATAACAAAAAAGAGAACTTCTATGCTCATAGATACACATTGTCATATTAATATTATGACCAAAGAGAGCTTTGACACAGTGCTTTTGCCTCATGATTATCAATTAGCACAACAAATCATTGCTGACGCCAAAAAGGAAGAAGTTTTTATAATTTTTAACGTTGGTACAAGCTTAATTGAAAGTATCAACTGCATAGAACTTGCTAAAAAGTTTCCCGAAATTTACGCTGTTGTAGGTATTCACCCTAACGATTTAAGCCATGAATGGCGCTCAGATATAGCTCAATTAAAAAAGTTTATCATTGCTAAGAACGAAAATAAAATAGTTGCTATCGGTGAA
This sequence comes from Candidatus Dependentiae bacterium, assembly GCA_013821315.1. Lineage (NCBI taxonomy): Bacteria > Candidatus Babelota bacterium. The sequence continues at coordinate 47,017 of JACDHA010000006.1, forward strand.
TGTGGCCTTGATTTTCATTACCCAGATTATGATCTAACGCGACAACAAGATGCATTTAAAGTCCAGATTGAACTTGCACTTGAACATGATTTACCACTTGTTATTCATACACGTGATGCTGGTGACGAAACGCTCAGAGCACTCGAAACTTTTAAAGACAGCAATTTACGCGGCGTTATACACTGCTTTTCTGAAGGGTTAGTATTTGCTCAAGATGCTATTAATCTTGGCTTTGTGCTTGGTATAGGGGGCACTATAACCTATCCAAAAAACACTCACTTGCGACAAGTAGTTACTACCGTAGGACTTGATCATATTATTTTGGAAACTGATGCACCTTATTTGCCACCCCAAAGCCTTCGTGGTAAAAAAAACAGCCCTAAAAATATACGTGTAATAGCTAACTACATAGCTGAGTTATTAGAAACAGATTTGCAAACAGTGGCAGATGCAACAACTAATACTGTTAAAAAAATATTTAAATATCAAGATAGTAAATAAACAAAAGAGATATTCTTAAGGATTTTATGCCAAAATCAAAAAAAAATACGAGTGTAAGCACTGTAGCTAAAGATTATGCCCAAATGCTAGCTGATATCAAACTTCACATTGAAATAGCACAAAGAAAAGCTATGCTTTCTGTTAACAAAGAGCTAACTATGCTTTACTGGTCTATTGGAAAAATTATATCTCAAAAAAAAGATAACAAAGAATGGCGAGCTAATAATATTGAAACTCTTGCCAAAGACTTACAAAATGAGTTCCCTGGAATCGCCGGCTTTTCAAGAACAAATATTTTTAGAATGAAAGCATTTTTCTTAGCATATTCACAAAATCCCACAGCTGTGGGACAATTAGACGAACTGCCTCTATTTCACATTCCTTGGGGACATAATGCATTACTTTTAGAGCGAGTTAAAGATATAAATCAACGTTTATGGTATGCAGAAAAAGTTCTTGAAAATGGCTGGAGCCGAAGCATGCTACAAATACGAATAGAATCCAATCTTTACACGCGTCAAGGTAAAGCTATAACTAACTTTAAAAAAACACTACCAATTCCACACTCAGACTTGTCACAGCAAACACTAAAAGATCCTTATTTATTTGATTTTCTCACCTTGCGCGAAAACCATGTTGAAAGAGATGTAGAACAAGGCCTAATTGACCACATACAAAAATTTTTACTTGAACTCGGAGAAGGTTTTGCTTTTGTTGGCCGCCAATATCACCTTGAAGTTGATAATGCAGACTACTATTTAGATTTACTATTTTATCATTTAAAACTGCGCTGCTATATAGTTGTAGAGTTAAAAAACACCGAATTTGTTCCAGAGTACGCAGGGAAACTTAATTTTTACTTATCTGCTGTTGATGACAAAGTGCGTCACCCAGCCGATAATCCCACTATAGGTCTACTACTTTGCAAAACAAAAAGCAACCTTACCGTTGAATATGCTTTACGTGATATAAACAAGCCTATAGGCGTAGCATATTATCAAACACAACTCATTGAATCTTTACCCAAACAACTTAAAGGAAGTTTGCCAACCATTGAAGAAATTGAAGCTGAACTACAAAAGCAAGAAATGCTATCTAAAAAGAAAAATTTACGAAATATACAAAATAAGAAAGCATTATTTTAGAGCTTATTTGAAAATTCCAATAAGCCTAAAATTGTGAATTACTCAGGCAAAGCGGGCACAGTGCAGGGAAGGTGTCTTTCCAAGTAAACTTTGATAATATCAACAACATCACGAGGCAATTTGTCTTCTGCGACTAATCCAGTTTTTGAGAAATATAAATCAGGACCAATAAGACCCATGGGTTCTCTTAACATCGTTCCAATAATCTGACAAGCACGCATAGTAAGTTCATCTTTACTTTCTTTTGCCTGCTCATAGTTCTTCTTTGTAGCTTGAGCATATTCTTGATACTTTTTATAGTCATTAGGAGCTATGTTAAGCAATTTGCTTACTACAAAGTCTAGTCCAAGATTTATAGCTTTGTCTAATGTCTCTTGACTTGGGTTCTCATTAGCTTCTTTATAGACGTTTAAAACTTCCAGTATTGCTGTTCTATCTATTTCCTCAACTAAACCGGAAGTATCTATTTCTTTAGCTACATCGAAGACATCTCTATTAAAAGTATCTTTTATTGAAGCATCAGCACCAAGGGCTAATAATAATTTTGCTATTGATAAGTTATTTCCAACCACAGCAGCCTGTAAAGGTGTAAAGCCAAAGCGATTCTGTTGATTAATATTAAGTTGTTTACAGCTAAGCAAATAACGTACCACATGATTGTGATTTTTATCGATAGCTTTATGTAAAGCCGTATCGAATGTGTTATTTGAAGCATCTTTGTTATTAATATTAGCTCCATTTGCTAACGCACGCTGCACTACCATTAAATTGCCCTGTGCGGCAGCCATCAACAATTGATCATTGAAACTACGTTGTTCTAGAGGAAGGCCTTTACGAGTTATCTGAAAATTAATTGCTTGAGCATTAAGCGATACCAGTAGCAAACTTGCTAAAAAATAGTTCTTCATAAGTATGCTTTCTTTTTGATTGTAGTTATTATTTATCTATATTTTCTTATAAATTCTCTTTGTTGTAACGCCTTAGGAGAGTATTTATTTGAACTTGATTTTGCTACAGTTTTCCATAACTGTGCTATATGCTGTAGAGCCTGCTCTCCAGTCATACCATGACGTACTAAATAAGCCCCTACTACCGTACCAGTACGACCAATGCCAGCCCGACAATGAACATACACAACATGACCATCACCAACTGCTTGATCTATTGTGTCTAAGATTTCAGCCATATATGCTTTGCTTGGTGCTTTCATATCTTTTATAGGCATCCTTTTATACACATAGCCTTCACCCAAGGTAGAAATATAAGTATCGTACGCTTTAACTTCATGTGATTGAGTAAGATCTAGAAAAAAAGTAATACCAGCATCCAGGTAGCTTTTTATTTTTTTTGTACCGCGTGTATTTTTTAAGTCTAAAGGATATTCACCAGCCAACAATTTATTAGGCATAACCCAGTAAGTATTTGCATTTGGCCTAACACCTGACAAATCACTTGATACAGAATTAGGCGTATTAAAAAAACAAGAAAATAATATAATAGTAAAAAAGTAGTTGCAAAATGCCATTTTAAATCTCGTAAATAAATATTGTTTTTTATTTCATTTTACGTTATTTAATACAAACTACAAATGGTTTTATAGATTCTGACGAATACTATTTACAACATCAACAGGCAAGCCATAAGCTCCCACTATACTGGTTGTAGATATCCTGTACTCAGGACCCATAGGGTCTAAACATTCCCTTAAGATCATGCCAATTTTTTGGTAAATAAACATACCTGCTAGATCATTAGATTGTTTTGCTTTTAAATAATTTTGCTTTGTAATTTGCGCATACTTCTTTTCTTGCTCGTAGCTTACAGAAACAACTTTAAGTAATGGACCTACCAAGCTATACATGCCTAGCTCTACGGCTCTCTCTAAAGCTCTTAAAGAGGGATTGAGGCGAGCTTCGCTAACTAAATCTCTATACTCTGCAATAAGCTTTACAACTACAATAGGCTGATTTTCTCGAGCTAAATCTAAAGCTTCTTGTCCTTTTAAAGAATTAAGATATGAACCTGATGTTAACTTAGCCACTACTCGTCCAGATTCTATAAAAGGATCTATCCCTGCCGCTATGAGCAACCGCGCACTGGCATTATCATCAGCAAGCAATAGGCTACTTAAAGCCGCATGAAGAGCAGAATAACCTGGCATTTTAATATAATTTAAGTGAGTTTTAAGATTAAGATTAGCCCCTTTATTTAGTAACAGTTTAACAAGATCACTATTGTTGTTATAAGCAGCTGCTATAAGCGGGCTAACGCCATACCTATTTTGACTATTAACATCAGCACCTGCTATTAATACATTAACAGCCTGCTGTATATTTCCGGTTTCACACGCTGCTAAAAGTTGATCGCTGGGATTCATAGCTAAAGAGCTAAAACCACTAACAAGTAAAGACACAAATAAGAAATAGTGCATAATTCTCTCTATTTTTAGAATATTAATTAATTTGTTATAATTATAATTATTTATAAATATATGTCAATAATTTTTAAAAAATAAAACCTATTATTTCATTCTAAGCATGCGCTTTAATCCTAAATCAAGCCATAAATGCGAAATAATACCGAGCATGAAAAAGAAAGAATTATAGATTATTATAAGCCTATAGGTAGGAGCTAGAAAAATAAGTAACTCAGAAAAACCTACAACAAGCAATAGTAAAAACCATATATTATGAAAGATGCCCCTATGCTTACACAGTAAGGGTAAAAAAGCAAATAAGCTTAAGAATATTGCTAACATAAAAGCTTTATAGAGTGCACATAGGGCAATAGCTACAAAAAATAGTTTATAAAAAAACTGCTGGCCTTTACTTTTAATATCTATGTCAGGAAACAGCGCTCCTGCAAGAGTTGCCAAAAACCAAGGGACAACAGTCGATAGGGGGTAATAATAGAGAGAAAACCCAGCAAGCAAGAGTATATAAAAAGCTGCACCACCCAATAAATGGCCTTTATAATTTGGCATACTTTAAGAACGTGGAGCTTTTACAAGTTTCATAAACGTAGTGTGTGGATAATAAAACTGTAATACTTGTTTATAGTTATGGCCTTTATTTACCATGCCACAAGCGCCCCACTGACATAAGCCCCACTGGTGCCCATGGCCTTTGCCTTCAAACACATAACCCAAACGAGACCGAGTTACTGAAAAGCATAAACTTTTTAGGTTTTTCACAAGAGACTTTAGTTTTTTACCAGTAATAGCAATCCAACGACTTTTTTCTCGCAGAGCCATTTCTTGAGCAGTTCCTATGGTATCTTTACGGGTAACTTTAACATCACTAATAACTAATGTAGGAAATTCTGGCTTTAAAAGCTTTTCTAATTCTTTTGCAGTATACACATATTTCCATGCATAAAATTTATATTTTTCACAGAATGTACACGGGTACGTACGTGCCAAATAAGGTGCTTCTTTAAAATTCATACCCACTTTGTTTGCAGGTATAACGCCACCACAGCATATATCGAACATAGCGGTAATAGGTTTATTATTATACGCGAGTACTATGCCACGTGTGGCATCAACAATTGACTTAAAATCATATTTAGAACCTGTATAATGGCCTTTATATACTTGATGTATAGGGCCATTTTTTATATCATATGGCAAGTTAATTTTCTTTTTAGCACGTACAGCACGTTGCTCCAATACTTTAGCTATGCCGTAGGTTCTAAAACTCACACAAAGGGCTTTGTTAACCTCTGCTGGCCACCCTGGCCAACTTTCATAAGGCACTACCGAAAGCACATAATCTTCTAAATCTAAATGGTTAACCAAGTAAACAGTTGACTGATATTTATGCACAGTAAGTGCTCCGTCGTACGTATACGGTCCGAAAGAAATACGTTCTTTACATGGCACAATATATAACTGTTCATGAAGTAATTTTTTACCATTAATAGATATATTACCAGATTTACTTATAATAGTTATCTGTTTTTGTGGATAAAAAAGTTTCTTTTTGGCGTCTTGAGGATCAAGAATAATAAAACCATGGGGACTTGTCAGTTGCCAGCTAAAATCGCTTGCTACCGGTTTTTCGTCAAGTAATACACGTATTGGAAGGGTAAAATTACACCGTTTTAAAGCAGCTTGACATAATTGCTTGCTATTTTCTGGCAAAGCAACAGCAAGAGGCTTAAGGTGTGGTGTAGTAACAGCAGCAGCTGAAACTATAAAACTTACACACAGAGCACTAAGGTAAAATAAAACATTCATAATAAACAGTCCATAACTTTTAAGAAATCTGTATCAATGGGTACTTTTTTATCTATGCCTTTATTAGCTAAACAATCGGCAACCGAGTTTTCTTCGCGTCTTACATGCACAAGAGTATACCTTAACACACTTAGCAGCTCTTTAATAGTAGTAGCTATACGTTTAAGCTCAGGATTTTTTATAGAATATACACCATTAAGCTGACGCACAAGCAATTCTGAATCTGATTTTATAATTAGTTTATCTTGAGGTTGCATAACCGTTTTAAGACATAAAAGGCCAAGCAGCAATGCCAAGTACTCTGCTTGATTATTAGTCTTACTGCCTAAAAAAAAGCCGTGCTTACTAAATTCTACACCATTTTTTATTATGTAAATACCTGCACCTGCAGGCCCTGGGTTATTACGTGCAGCACCGTCAATAAAAAGTTGCCATACAACTGGTTCCGGCAATAGCAAAGAAAAGATAGAGAGCTGATTCATGCTGTTTTAATGCCTGGTATATACAGTAATCTAAAGCATTGTTTACAAGAGACTAATTTATTATGTTTTAGTTCTGACAAGTTTTGTTGATTGATGGGATAAAAACAACCAGTACAACTTGTATTGGCAACTGCTACAACAGGATTGTCCGTAGTAGTCTTCATATTTTCGTATTGGTTTAAAAGCTCTTGATCAACACCAGTCGTATAACTTGTTCTATTATGGTTATAGTCTTGGAGCTGTTTATGTATATAGCTATTTTGTTCATTAAGAGTAGCTAGTAATTTTTCTAATTGAGCTGTCTCCTGAGGAGCTGTTTCCATAAGAGTGGCATAAGCACTTTGTGCTTGCTCAAGCTCATTCCATAGGTTAAATAACTTTTCTTCAAGCACTGCGCGTTGATTACTGAGACTTGCGATCTCTTGTTCAAGGGAATAATATTCACGTGTAGTAGAAGCATTATTAATACGTTCTTTTTTGTCACGCTCTTGTGTATCGACTATATTAAGCTCAAGATCAAAAGCATCAATACGCTTTTGTAAAATGCGTACCCGTTGATGAGCTACTTCTACTTCGCCATGAAGAGAATCGAGTTGTGCTTGAATTGTTTGTTGTTGGATCAATAACGTAGTGCGTTCTTTAGCAAGATTGTGTGCTCTTTGATCCATTTCCACTAAAGCGATAAATCTATCAAAAGCTGTTTCGTGCATAGAAGCCTTTCAAGAAGGTTATGTGGTGGGCCCACCGGGATTCGAACCTGGGACCTCTCGGTTATGAGCCGATTGCTCTCACCGCTGAGCTATGGGCCCACACAATAACGTAGATTACGTTATTAATATTCTACTCTAAAACAAATCACTTGTGAAGCTCTTTATGCAATTGACAGTAAAAAATCTTTAAGACGGCAACTATAGCCCCATTCATTATCGTACCAACCAAATACTTTACCTGTTGTATCTTGAGCATCGGTAAGTAAACTATCAATAGTTACCGAGTTATTATTACCAGTATAATCGCTTGAAACAAGCGGTTCACGAGTAAAACCTAAAATATGTTTGAGTGTCGTATTAGACGCTTGCTCAAAAGCTTTATTAATACTTTCAACTGATACTGGTTTGGTTGCTGTAAACGTAAGATCTACAAGAGATACTGTTGCAACAGGCACACGCAAAGAGCCGCCCATTATTTTACCCGCAAGATGGGGCATAATACGCTCAATAAGGCTCATAGCACCCGTTGTGGTAGGTACTATATTAAGCGCTGCCGCTCTACCACGCCTTAGATCTTTTACTGAAGCATCAACATCAAGCAATGGCTGAGTGTTGGTGTAGGCATGTATAGTAGTCATGGAAACTTGAGCAAGATCAAAATTTTCAGAAAGTGCTGTAAGCATAGTTACTAAAGCGTTGGTCGTACAACTTCCTAACGATACTATTGTATGCTTACTTGCATCATACAGATTGCTATTAGTCCCCGGGATTATAGTTATATCTTCGCCATCAGCAGGTGCGGTAATAAGCACTTTTTTTGCTCCAGCTAATATATGCTTTTGAGCGCCACTCTGCTTAGTAAAATGGCCTGAAGCTTCAACTACCCAGTCAATGCCATAGGCTTTCCAAGGAGCTTTCTCTGGATCAAGCTCAGTTATAACATCAATACTATAAGAGTCTATATATAATTTACCATTTTTATATTCTATAGCTTGAGGCAATGTGCCCATAATAGTGTCATATTTAAGTGCATAAGCAGCTGCTTGAATATCACCTTTACCCACGTTAATAACAGCAACCGTAATCTTTTTAAAGCATTCGGGTTCAGCAAGCAGCGTACGTAAAAAAGTTTTCCCAATACGTCCAAAGCCATTTATTGCTATATTTATCATAGTAGTCTCTCTCTTATTGTTTCATGATTTTATCCAGCCACTTACCATGGCAACAATTTCACCTTCACTTAGTTCAGGCAATGGTGCCATTTCTATAATTAACGGAATATCACAAAATAATCTATGATTAATAATATTTTTGAGCACTTCTGGCCCTAGTACACCTAAACCAGGCACCTCATGTTTATCAACTTGAGAGCCACACTCTTCTTGTGTATCGTTTAAATGTAACAAGGCAAGTGATTCTTTACCAAAAAAATTCTCAACTTGCTCTGTAAAAGCTTGTTGGCCGCTAGGCGATATAATATCATAACCAAACACATGAGCGTGAGCCGTGTCTATGCAAAATTTTACTTTTTCAGGATAATCAAGAAGACATCTAATAGCATACAGTTCTTCTAAAGAGCTTCCGACAGCTTTGCCACCATGACCACTGTTTTCTAATACAAGAGTAAGAGTTGGTTCTTTTTTGAGTATTTTGTTAACTGACCGCGCTACGGCATGAATACTTCGCTGTTTATCAGACAAAGCTGTAGCTGCCCCTGCATGAGCAATAATATGAGAAAATCCTAACTGCTGAGCCAATAAAATTTCTTTTTTAAATACTGGATGACTATAAGCATCAGTTTTAGCTAAATTTATAAAATAGGAACTATGAACATAAAGCGCCTTAAACTGCTCTTTTAAAAGTTCGCCCAATAGTTGCAGCTCAGGCGTACACGTAATATAATCACCCGTAGTTTGTGAAAATAAAAAACACTGAAAAAAAGGTAACTGTAAACGTAAAGCTTTCTTAATCAGCTCTTCAAAACTATTTTCTAGTCTTAAATGCAAACCTACTCTAGACATTGTTCAGGTATAGTAGTGGCCGATGGCCAAAAGTTTTGAGAAACTTCTCGCGGTGCACTTATTGTAGGTAAATTATAGAGCAACTCTTCAAGTGTTTTACCCGTACGTTGTAAAATATCTAATAGTCTTAGTGCAGCATATATACCGTCATCGTAGCCAAAATAACGATCGTTAAAGAAAAAATGTCCATTGCTTGTGCTGCCAAATAAAGCATGCTGAGTTTTTACTCTATAATTAATTTTTTCTGGCGTGCTAGACTGCTCGCAAACAACGTTTACGCCTGGTTGTACTACTTGTTGAAGCAAAGAGAGCGACGAAACGTCACTTACTACTACGCCAGGATGTAAAAGACTAATATCTTGTACGTACAAAGCACTTAGCTGGTTACCAGCTACTTCTGTTCCTGTACCTGTTCGGACAAATAATTGATCCGCATTGTAACTAAATGAGAGCACCAAAGGTTTTGTTTTATGCACATCGATTGCAGCTACTGAGTTAAAACCTGTGGCATAATCAAGTTTAAAGGTACATTCAGCAAGCTTAAGAGATGCTACCAGTTGAGGTATAATCAAAGCAGCAGCACTACCGACACACTCTATACGGCACAATATACGACTTTTTTTAAGATGCTTAAATTGGCGTGCAAGCCACTGAGTATACCGTTCAACCAGAGGTAAATATTTGATAGTACCCGTTAATGGAGCAATAACTTTTTTAGGTTGCAAATACAACTGATTAAGCTCACTTAAAGCCTCACTATCAAATAATTCTGTTTTATTAAAGCAACGTATGCGCAAGCTATCACTATCCTCAGGGCACGTTGTTATATATATTCCAGCTTCTACAGGAAGGACATGTAAAGAAAAGGTAAGTACCGGTGCTGGAGCGGCACCTATAAAAATAACATTGATACCATTTTCTGTTAAAGCAGCTGTAAATTCCTGTTGTACTTGCGCAGAGTCTTCATGTGCATCTCGACCTAAAGCAATAGTTTTCACGCGAGGAGATTGGACATGCAAAAAATAGTAGGCTAAGGCATTTGCAAGAGTATAAAGTTGCTTGGCTGAAAAATCTACGTCTTTGTTACCTCGTATTTCATGCTCTTTAAAAATAGATTTATCCATACTGGTACCTTTTTAGATAAAACAAGTAATTATGCTTAGCTCTAAAAATATATACCACATCTATCACTAATTTGCTATCAACCGCTCACAAATGCGTATGTTTCCTATGCTAGAGAACTAAACTTACTATCTATTTCTACAACTTTTTCACATTAAAATTAAAATATTTAATTGATTATTTATAAATATATGATAAAATTATTAATACTTATTGTATAATATAAAGTATTTAAAATAAATGGAGATATTCTATGAAATTCTTTAAAACATTCGCAGCTGCTCTTATGCTTACTAGTTCATTAACTTATTGCATGACTCAAAAAGACAACATCAATCAACAGTTTTTTGCTGCTATACAAGCTGGCAATTATAGCTTAGTTCAAGATCTACTTAATAACGGCGCGAATGTTAATGCTCAAAATACTCAAAATTTTACCCCATTACATTTTGCTGCTCAATATGGCCATATAGCTCTAGCTCAGTTGTTAATTGATAATAAAGCCACTATTAATGCTCAAACTACTCAAAATGTTACTCCATTACATACAGCTGCTGTAAAAGGCTATACAGCTCTAGCTCAGTTGTTAATTAATAAAGGAGCAGATATTAATGCTCAAACTACTCAAAATGATACTCCATTACATTTGGCTGCAAAAAATAACCATACAGCTCTAGCTCAGTTGTTAATTGATAATAAAGCCACTATTAATGCTCAAGCTACTCAAAATTTTACTCCATTACATTTAGCCGCTCAATATGGCCATACAGCTCTAGCCCAGTTATTAATTGATAAAGGAGCAGAGATTGATGCTCAAAATACTAAAAATATTACTCCATTACATGCAGCTGCTGCAAACGGCCATACAGCTCTAGCTCAGTTGTTAATTGATAATAAAGCTAATATTAATGCTCAAGCTACTCAAAATTTTACTCCATTACATGCAGCTGCTGCAAAAGGCCATACAGCTCTAGCTCAGTTGTTAATTGATAATAAAGCCACTATTAATGCTCAAAATACTAACAATGATACTCCATTACATGCAGCTGCTGGACAAGGCCATACAGCTCTAGCTCACTTGTTAATTGATAAAGGAGCAGATATTAATGCTCAAAATACTCAAAGTGAGACTCCATTACATTGGGCTGCTTTAAATGGCCATACAGCTCTAGCTCAGTTGTTAATTGATAATAAAGCTAATATTAATGCTAAAAATACTCAAAGTGAGACTCCATTATATTTTGCTGCAAAAAACAAACATACAGTAGTTATAGAAATATTATTAAGTTATGGATCTTGTATACTACAAGACTTACTATCTAATAATGCTGTAATACAAGCTCAAGATAACAGGCTTAAACTTTCACAAACAACAAATTTTAAGGATATTGCTCAACTGTTAAATAAAGGTGCATATGCTTATCCTCTAGTTAAAGCTTTTATTGATATCAAGCGCAAACAATTATTTAATGCAATTGAATCTAATGATAGAGAAGCTGTTGCTCAACTGCTTAAAGATGGATTTACCTTAAATACCTGTGATAAAGAAGGCAACACCCTGCTTCATAAAGCTATACAATCAAAAAGCTTACATGTTATCGACTTACTGCTTTCTTTAGGTGCTGGCGAATACTTATATAAACCTAATAAGCAAAATCTAACACCACTGCAACTACTAACTGCCAATCACATGATTGCTACGGTATTTACACCTCGTCAAGAAAACATAGCCCCTACTCAATCAGCAGGTACTAAACGAAAACATCAAGACAACTAACTAAAATTAAAATAAATGGAAATATTGTATGAAATTCTTTAAAACATTCGCAGCTGCTCTTATGCTTACTAGTTCATTAACTTATTGCATGACTCAAAAAGACAACATCAATCAACAGTTTTTTGCTGCTATACAAGCTGGCAATTATAGCTTAGTTCAAGATCTACTTAATAACGGCGCGAATGTTAATGCTCAAAATACTCAAAATTATACCCCATTACATTTTGCTGCTGCACATGGTCATACAGCTCTAGCTCAGTTGTTAATTGATAATAAAGCCCCTATTAATGCTCAAGCTACTCAAAATTTTACTCCATTACATTTAGCCGCTCAATATGGCCATACAGCTCTAGCCCAGTTATTAATTGATAATAAAGCCCCTATTAATGCTCAAAATACTCAAAATGTTACTCCATTACATTGTGCTGCTGCACAAGGCCATACAGCTCTAGCTCAGTTGTTAATTAATAAAGGAGCAGATATTAATGCTCAAACTACTCAAAATGATACTCCATTACATTTGGCTGCAAAAAACAACCATACAGTAGTTATAGAAATATTATTAAGTTATGGATCTTCTATACTACAAGGCTTACTATCTAATAATGCTGTAATACAAGCTCAAGATAACAGGCTTAAACTTTCACAAACAACAAATTTTAAGGACATTGCTCAACTGTTAAATAAAGGTGCTTATGCTTATCCTATAATCAAAGCTTTTATTGATATCAAGCGCAAACAATTATTTAATGCAATTGAATCTAATGATAGAGAAGCTGTTGCTCAACTACTTAAAGAAGGATTTACCTTAAATACGTGTGATAAAGAAGGCAACACCCTGCTTCACAAAGCTATACAATCGCACAATTTAGCTATTATTGACCTACTGATTTCCTTAGGAGCTGGTAAATACTTATATACAGCTAACAAACAAAATTTAACACCTTTACAACTACTAATTGCTAACAACATGATTGCTGCTGTATTCACACCTCGTCCAGAAAGCAAAACCCCTATTCAAGTAGTAGGAACTAAAAGAAAATATCAAGATAATTAACTAAAATTAAAATAAATGAATATATCTATGAAATTCTTTAAAACAATCGCAGCTGCTCTTATGCTTACTAGTTCATTAACTTATTGCATGACTCAAAAAGATAACATCAATCAACAGTTTTTTGCTGCTATACAAGCTGGCAATTATAGCTTAGTTCAAGATCTACTTAATAATAGCGCAGATGTTAATGCTCAAGATAGAGACAATTTCACTCCATTACACTTAGCTGCCTTAAATGGCTATACAGCTATAGCTCAGTTATTAATTGACAAAAGAGCTGACATTAAGGCTCAAACAATTAGAGAAAAAGCCACACCATTACATTGCACCGCTGAAAATGGCCATACAGCTACAGCGCAGCTATTACTTGAGAAAGGAGCAGATGTTAACGCTCAAACTACTAACAATACTACTCCACTATTCATCGCAGCTTTCAATAGCCATACAACTACAGCCCACTTACTGATTGACAAAGGAGCAGATGTTAAGGCTCAAGATAAGAAAAATTGGACCGCTTTGCATGCGTCTTCTTATAATGGCCATACAGCTACAGTCCAGTTATTAATTGACAACGGAGCAGACATCAATGCTCAAAGTGATATAAATGCTACTGCCTTAGATTGGTCTTCTTATAATGGCCATACAGCTACAGCCCAATTATTGATTGACAACGGAGCAGATGTCAATGTGACTGCATTGCGCTATGCCGCTACAAATGGGCATAAAGTAACCCTAGAAATGCTACTAAGCTACAAAGCACATCTACCACAAGATTTAGCTGTTAATAACATTGTAATACAAGCTCAAGAGAATAGATTTAAACTCTCACAAAGCACAAAATTCAAGCAGATTGCTCAACTGTTAAAGAAAGGTGCATATGCCTATCCACTAGTGAAGGCTTTTGTTGATAGTAAACGTAAAAAATTATTTAAAGCTATTGCATCTAACAATATACAAGCAGTTTCCCAATTATTAAAAGATGGTTTTACTTTAAATACGTGTGATAAAGAAGGCAATACACTGCTACATAAGGCTATACAGGCAAGTGATAGAGCTATTGTTGACTTGCTGCTTTCTTTAGGGTCTGAGAGATACTTACACAAACCTAATAAGCAAGGTGTAACACCACTGCAACTACTTGCTGCTCATAACATGATTGCTACAGTATTTACTCCTCGTCAATAAAGCATACTCCCTAGTCAAACAACTAGGCACTAAAAGCACTTAAGGTGTTTTTTGTTTAATTACTGTATACTAGTGAAAGTTAGGCTTAAGCATAGCTTTCACCGTATTAATAAAACTTTATAAAAAATTAAAGTGGTATATAAAACAAAATGATACCTCTAAAACTGCACATAAAAAATTTTGTAAGCTACGGTGCAACGCCGCAGATTATTGACTTTGAGCCATACCAGCTTATCTGTCTTTCAGGCAAAAATGGCCACGGCAAATCAGCCCTTCTTGACGCACTCACTTGGGTTCTCTGGGGACAAGCACGTAAAGTAGCAGGCACAGCTAAAGCTGATGAAGGCCTTTTACGTCTTGGACAAACAAGTATGATGGTAAGCTTAGACTTTTCTTGTAACAAAGAATTTTACCGCGTCCGCAGAGA
>JACDHA010000007.1 GCA_013821315.1 Candidatus Dependentiae bacterium
GCAAGCACTGGTTCAACAAGTTTTAATTCTTCTGAATCACCTAGCTCTAAATAAGGGACTTTACCTAATTCTTGCAAAATAACTTTTTTGCCTTCAGGGGTAACTTTCAGCAAAGCTATATCAGATTTAGGACATGCACTTTCAACAGTTGCATCGATAGCTATACGGCCTAAAGCAGGTATACATACTTGTACTGCAAATGCACCTTCAACCACATGAAAATTGGTAAGCAAGTACCCTTCAGCATTTATAAAAAAGCCACTACCACAACCTTCATGTTGATTAGGGGATCTGAAAGGCTTTGTCCAATCAAAACTTACTTGTTTTGCCAAAACTTGCACAACACTATTTTTAGCTCGTTGTTCAGCTTTTTCCCATTCATGAGATGTTGCTGTAAGTTCACCAACCATTTCCGTTGCTGCTTGAGTAGCTTTTCCCACTAATTGGTTTGTATCTTTGGCTTTTAATACACTGGCAGCACAGGTAACTACTACCAGGCTAGATAAAAAAAATCTTGTTTTCACGCGTGTCCCTTTAATTAATAAAAACGTAATTTATTAGTAAACTTATTATGTAAGTATATCAGATAAATAATTTTGTTCAATTAAATATATACTATAATTCTTATATGGTATTTTAAATCCGAGGCGTCTGTTATGGTTTTTTTATTGTTTTTCAGGAATAAACAGAGGTATACTAAAATTAATTCTCAAAAAACTGCAAAAAAATTTAACTTTATTATATTATGAAAAAACTGTTTCTTTCACTTGTAGGGGTAGTACTTGTACTAAGCATGCATTTTAGTAGCAAAGCTACCATTGCGTCGATAGGCTTCTTTAAAAAAGATGGTAAGTATATATTACTTATTGGCGATAGAACATTTGCTTTTAATAAAAGACCCGAAGAAGCATCTGTACTAAACGATTATGGACAACTTAGAAAATACCCTACTAACAGAGAACACCTTCCTTATGGTTATTATGATGCTTCGGATAGGTTTTTACTTGAAGGATTTCTTAACTCTCTTACAAATAAAGATGGTATAGCATTTTTATATTTAGAAATTGAGGCTACCTTTTTTAAAACTTTAATCAATAAAAACAGCAGTAGTAATAACACTATGTATAAAGGGCTGAGTAGCTCTCTGAGTACTTTAAGTAAAAAGTATAAAAATATTAATTGGCTATTATCAGATATTACCAACTCATATGTACTTAACGCAGGTAGCTGGTGGAATGCTTTTGAAGAAGTGATGAGCCGTTTACTTAAAAGTTACAACCTTTCCTTAGATACAGCTGATGAATTTTGG
The DNA here is from genome assembly GCA_013821315.1 of Candidatus Dependentiae bacterium. Taxonomy (NCBI): domain Bacteria; species Candidatus Babelota bacterium. The sequence goes on from JACDHA010000007.1 coordinate 1,310, forward strand.
GAAAAAAATCCCGCAGCACAAAGTAAATTTTTTATAGAAAAATTTAAAAAATTTAAATTTGCTTTTAAGAAAGCAATAAAAGAGCTCCTTTCAGCCCCATTACCCTCTTTAGATAGTTATGGTGACTATATCCAAACAGTTCTTGATTCTTTAAAAAAGAATAAAAAACTTTATCTTAATCAAGCTAATTATTATAGGTATTATAGAAGCACAATCAAAAAGAATTACCAAGAGTTAAAGAAACTTCTTTTTTGTTTTAAAGATAGTACTCACTTAAGTTCTATGGATACTTTTCTTGAGATATTTGAACATACGCAATCATTAACCACTTTAAAACAATTTGGACGTATACTTAATCCTTTAGGCACCGTATTAGATGAAGCACAAGTAATGACTGAGTTTTTACTCACCTTAGAAAGGCATACTTTTGTCATTGATTTTATTAGCGAAGACCAGTATGATACTTGCACTAAAGATATACTTCAACTAGGATATACCAAAGTTTATTCGCTGACTACACAGCACAAACGCGATTCAGATTTAACACTATCAACATTAGATCAAATACTCTTTTACGGACCACATGTGTGCCTTTTAGACGAACGCTTATTAAAAAGTTGCTTTGAGAAATGTCAAGTAGCCTTGCTTACCAACAATACTCAAGACATGTGCAACCCAAAAGAAAATAAGGCTGTAGAGGACATGCTTGTATGTTGCACGTGTAAGGAAAGAATAAGTGAACAAAAATATCCGGTTCAAGACGGTCAAACCCTAGTACAAGCCTGCTCAATCAATTGTGTAAAAGAAAAAGAAGCTGCGCATCAAAATGCGCGTATCTACGGACAACTACAAGAGCTACTCGAATCAATTACCGATAAAGAATATCTTGAAGCTCTCTATAGAATAGTGTTTTATCATGCTATTTTATTAAATCCGCTTCTGGTTAATACTAAAAATATATTCCTTGAATGCATTTCATTACGCGCACATACAACGCTAAAAAAAGCGCTTTTATTGGTGCATACTTCTACATCACAAGCTCTAATAGGTAATCAGATTATTACTTTATTAGCTATAAACACAAAAAGTCTTAGGCATACTATAGCAGCAATTGCAGAAAGCAAAAAAAACAACCTTGCCCATGCACTTTATCATGCCCAAACCGTAGAATATGATAAAATAGATCAAAGCTCTTATAAACTTGCTGATAGCTTACGTGAAAATATAAAACAACTTCAAAAAAGTTATCTAAACACTACAGGTAAATCTGTAGATATACATTATTTATATTATATTCAAACATATCTCACTACTATTACAGATCTTTTAGGCTATACACCCTCTGTCCTTGATACTGTCACACTTATCAACAACACTCAAGAAACAAGAGAACCTAAAAAACAACTCGGAAAAGAAGAAGCAGAAGATACATTTGATGAACAAGCTCCTATTGAAGAAGAACAGCTTTTTCAAAAGCTAGTTGACACCACTCAGTTAAGCATTTTAGATAATTCAGCAACCAAAGTGTTGCGTGATATCAATAAAAAAAGCAGAGAGAAAAAACCCCTAGTAAGCTTAAGAGACACCTTCGGCCCCATTTTTTATCGTATAGATATTTTTAATCTACGTACTACACTTGCTCAAGATCCTTATCTTATAAAAAAACTTAATACTTCTTTAGAATATCATCCAAGGATAACTTTGCTTACTACCCTTTATTCTTTATGGAATGATTCTCAATATCAGCCAAAACTAACTATCTCAAAAAACAACTATGGTATCTATCAAATGTATTTTAATAAACTTGCTATCAAAGAATCTATTGCACCTAATACTAATGTGCACCATCTTTTTAGTTTTAACGTAGATCGTTATCTTGTATCACATGGTATACTTGAATATGTTGATGACAATAGCACCATACAAGTGTCTGTACCTGGTGCTTTAACTTTTTCCGATGGCTCATGTAAAATAGGCTTTTTCCAGTATGGTTTTAATAAACAACTAACTCTTTGCTACCACCGTTGCTTTAAAGAGTACACAGCAAAATCATACATTAGCGCCCCACTACGTGCCGCTTTAGTTGAATTCTTACACAAGCATACGGCAGAATTACCATCGTATATACTTAGTGCCCTAAACAATTACACTAAAAGTAACTAAATTTTTACAAAATAACCTAAAAATTCTTTGTTACCTGTAGCACCTTCAATGGGTGACTCAGTAACACCTTGGCAATCAAATCCAAAACTTTCTATTGATTTAATAGTTTGCTCAACAACTCTTTTATGCACTTCTGGGTCTTTAATTATCCCTCCTTTGCCAATTTCGTGCCGTTCAGCTTCAAACTGGGGTTTAATAAGAGTAATAAGTTTACCAGCAGGTTTAAGTAAAGTGCATACTGCATTCATTACCTTACTGATAGATATAAATGATAAATCAAGGGTAATGAGGTCAACCCTTTCACCGACATCTTCTAAATAACGTAAATTAGTACGTTCTTTAACTATAACACGCGGATCTTGACGAATTTTCTCATGTACTTGACCGTAGCCCACATCGATACCGTATACTTTTTGGGCTCCTCGTTGCAACAGACAATCAGTAAAGCCACCAGTTGAAAGTCCTGCATCAAGAATTACTAAATCTTTGGGATCAACTTCAAAATAATCGAGAGCTTTTTCTAATTTCCAACCAGCACGGCATACGTACTTAGGTAAATCGAGAGTAAATACCACTTCATCAGTATCGGTTACTTGAGTACCAGGCTTGGCAATAACCTGTCCATTAACTAAGGCTTTATTTTGCATAATCCAGCTTTGAATTTGCGTACGGCTGTAGTGGGGATACAGCTCTTGAATATAAACATCGAGTCGCTTTTTAATTTTCATGTGCTTCTAATAATTCCTTAGTAATCTTTATGTTACAACTCTACTTAATCATAATACTTATAGTTGTTTTATCTTATTTTAGACCTTTAATACAGGACTTTTATGTATATTTTTTTGCTTATTTTTATTTTTTCTAGCTTAACAAACTGTTACGCTATGCATACTGCCTCTCAAACTTTAACTGAACTTCGGGAAGTAGTTATTGAACCCACTGGTACAGCAGACAATATGATTCATGCTCGCACTTCAGGTCAACCAACTAACGATCAAATAATAATGCTTACTAAAGAGATAAGTAAACTTCGTAAAAGCAATAAAATTAGATCTAAAACTAGGACAGTTATAGTACCTTTACTGTTTATCTCAGCTTGCGTAGGAATCTGGTTAATTAAAAGCAGCATCGACAATCTTGCTTCAAAAAGATATTAAAAACTGGCTCATGCATTAGGTTTAAAACTTTTATTAAACCATGCCATGGGAATATCAGCTTCAAAGGACCCATTACTATTTTTAATACGTCCTTCAAAGCGACCTTCTTTTTTAAAACCTAGTCTTTCATAAAGCTTGATAGCTGGATTAGATTCACGAGCAACAATCTCAACTCGATAAATATCAGGACGATGCTCTTCTAGTTCCTTAAACAGAGCCAAAAATAAGTTAGTTCCAATACCACTACCTTGAAAGTCAGGATGCACTAAAATGCTACCTTCACTTAATACATGAGCAAATACTTTTGGCTCGAGCTTGTATTTTAAAAGAGAGCCAATAAGCTGACCATTATACTCTGCAACAAAAATAAGCCCTTTAGTAAGAGCATTTGCAAGTATTTTATCAATATAATCATCAGTAATTTCATCAGCAGTACGGGCTAATCCACCCGGTATTGCTGCAACTTGTCGGTAAAGTAACTTTAAGTTATCCCTATCTTGGGCGTTACCAGGTCTAATAACATAATTAATTTTTGATTTTTCTGTAGGATTCATAGCATAACTTGAAAAACAGATAAATATGAGAGAAATTAAAAAAAATTGTATATAAGAACTGTTCATTAGGCTCCTAGCTAGGTAACTTTAAAATGGGATAAATTATTTTAGCTTATATTTAATTATTATATCAATTATAAAATAATTATCAAATACGCGCAAAAGCAATTGTTGCATAAAAGCATGCATTTTGATATCATTAATGATATAAACACTACAAAAGAGAACTATAGTGAGTAAAATAGAGAAATTAATTAGCAAAATTTTTAATGGTAGCTCAATTTCTTATGACGATGCAGAGCGCATACTACTTTATCTTAATTTTGATTTAGATGTGACAGGCTCGCATCATATCTTTAGAAAACGCAACTATAGCAAAACAGTTTCCCTGAAAAGAAGACCTCAATTGTTAGCGTATCAAATAAAAGATCTTAAACAGGTACTATTGGATCATAATTATGAAAAATAAAAATTTAAGTTATTACCTTAATCTCCCTTGGACTTATACTATTGAAACAGACATAGATGAAAACAAAAATAAAATATATATAGTAAGCGTTAACGAGCTTGAAGGTGTCCGTACTGATGGTATAACAATTGAACAAGCAATTCACCATATTAAAGATGCTATTGAAAGTACTATCAAATTATATATGAAACATAACGAAGAAATCCCAGAACCTATTGATGAAGAACAATTTAAAGGTAATATAGCATATAGAACTTCTTCACGGCGCCATTATTTACTTGCTCGTGAGGCAAAAAAACGTGATCAATCACTAAGCAAAATTATAGATGAGTTCATAGATAAAGCGATGAGCAAATGATAAAGCCCAGCCAATTCTAAAATGCCTGAAACTATGCCATAGAGATATCAGCTTTACCTTTGCCATTAACATCTTTAAGATACTTTTCAAATACAGCAGATTCTCTGTTTAGTTAGAAGAAGCTTATACTAGTATAAGCTTCTTCTAATAACCTAAAGATCTAACTAGTAGCAAGCAATTTGTTTATATCACTAAGTATTAAAGTGAGCGCTCCATTCATAAGGCCAGCTGCCAAGTACATAGTTACTGAGGAAGTATCTTTAGTTGCATTATACTGCGCAATCTCAAGTGAAGAAATGAGCCCATGAGGAGGATAGGATTTTAAAGTACGAAGCTTTATTTCATTAATATCTTGGATAACCTTGTTGCGATCAGCGTTACCTCTATTGAATATACTAGATCTATTTTGTTCTTCTAACCGGTATTTTATTTTTTCTAGTCTATCAACTAATGTAAAAGCATCACGCTCATTTTGGATAGACTGCAGTTTGAGGAAATAATCAAATTCTTTATCAGTAAGAGCCCCCTTAGTAAGTTTTTTAAATTGTTGCCAACTTGCAAAAAACTTATCCCATTGAGGAAATATTTGCTTTATATCTTTAGCCACACGTTGTTTCCAAGAATCCGGCAGCCCGCTTTTATTGAATATAGTTGCTAAAGCAACATTTGCTATTTTATCAGATAAAGCTCTTTCGTTTTGAATTTTAGATTTAAGCAGTAATAAATTTATAGTGTTTTTGCTTTTATTACCATAGGTAGTGGTTAACTTTTTAGCTGTATTATCAGCAATTAAGTCACGCATGCGCTTAAGATCAGTTATATACTGTATATATACTCGAGGTGCTTTTCCTAAAGCAACGTCAGATTCAACAAGCGTAAACGATGCATCCTGAAATGCCTTAAAGTTTGTATAGCCCTGTGGCTCAAGCTCAATAGAAGCGCTATCTCCAAAAGCAGCTCTTTTAAAAGAATTTGACATACTGCTTAACTGCTCTGAATTACTTTGTACTATTTTTTGTTTGAGGTTTTCATCAAGAGCATTAACCATTGCCACATGTACTACTATAATACTTACGTAATATTTTATATTCATAACACTTATCCTTATTTTTGAAAGTAAAACTATCTCTTTGTTATAATACTACCATTAAATATTTTCAAATTGCAATAATATTTATTTTAGGCAGTTGTTAATAAAAAAAGGGCCCGTTTAGGCCCTTTGAGTAGTATTAGAAAAGAAAGACTCTTTTATAAAATTCAGATATATATTTATATTATTGCATATGCAAATAATAAATTACAACAGTTAAATAAATAAAATAGCGAGAAAGAGCAAAATAGTGTATACTTACAAGCAAAACACAGTCAGTCTATTTATAAAAAAGAGCACTTTATGCATACAGATAATTCCCTAGACTCTTTGCCTCAAGGGCCCATTACCAAACAGTTTATTGCCCAGTTTTTACCGATTAATCCAGTTATTATAGAAGCAGGAGCTCATAGAGGTAGAGATACAGTAAAAATGGCTAAGTTATGGCCTGAAAGTACTATTTATGCTTTTGAACCAGTACCTGAACTGTATACCCTTTTAACAGCAACTACCCAAGAGTATGTAAATATCCAATGCTTTAATATAGCATTAAGCAATAAACAAGAAGCTGCTCTTTTGTATATTAGCGGAGGCACTTCAAATGCTTGTAGTTCTTTACTTAAACCTAAAGAATGCTTAACGCTACAACCCACTGTAAGCTTTGAGCAAACTACCCTAGCACAAACAGTAACGCTTGATGCCTGGGCTCAAGAAAAAAACATAACTCACGTTGATTTTATGTGGCTTGATATGCAAGGTAACGAGCTTAAAGCGCTTGAAGGAGCTCAAACGCTACTGCCAACAGTAAAAGCTCTCTTTATAGAGGTAAACTTAGTTGAGCGGTACGAAGGCAATCCTTCTTTTAATCAATTACAAGATTTTCTTGCTAGGTTTAACTTTAAAGCGCTACAAAAAGACATGCCCAAGCATAACAAGATTAATGTACTTTTTGTGCACAATTAATGTATACACAACAAGCCCAAAGTAAATGTTACTTTGGGCTAGAATAAACGCTGTTTTAGTTAGACAACGTAAGCTGCCATATATTTTTAATAGTATCGGTCAAAGGAAACATAAAATCTCTTGCAAGAAGAGGCTCTTCCTTAAGTACTTTTGCTAGCGAAAGCACTGTTGCATTAGTATCTTTTGTTGTAATGGCTATTTCTTTTGTTTGAACACTACGAAATAACGCTTCACGTAGTTCTTGTAAAGTTGTTACCTTTTGCCCGTTAACCGTATCAAGTAAAGCTCCTGCATAAAAACATCCTACTTTATGAGTTTGAGAACCTGGTAAAATACGTGTTATAACTAAAGCTTTTTTAGCTTGATGATCAAGTCGTGTAAATAACCGTAAAAGGGATGTTTGTGGTAAAAGATTATTCCCTCTTCTATCTTTTACGAGATGATTTACACGTAACTGCATAACGCACATACCACCAAACATTTCATAATCTATTTCTTCTGATTCATAATCAGGGTAAATAAAGCGTATAGGATAGACAGGTGGTTCATTAAATAGACAATCAAGCTCTAGTTTTTGACCTTTACGGTATACAATAAGCTTAAGTGGTGTTCCTGCAGGAAAGCGCATCAACAGTTCATCAATAGTTACTTTATCTGACGTGCGCCATCCTACTTTAACATCACCATACTCATCTATTACATATGCTATGCCATTACTTTCAATACCATACCACATATCTCCTGCCTTAACTCCTGCTTGAGCAGCAATAGAATTAGCCTGTAGGTAATGTATATAGACACCACCCGGCACAGGGTTACCTAACGAGTGAGCATGTTCATCTGTAGCATGATTAACATAAATACCTAAGTCAGGCTTACGTACTAACTGTTTGGTTTCAAAGTCTTTTAAAATAATTTTTACATCATTAATAGGCACTATATAACCGACATTTTGAGCTTGAGGAATACCAGCGCTATTAATACCTATAACTAAACCCTGGTTGTTTAAAAGTGGCCCACCAGAATTACCTGGGTTTATAGGTGCAGTGATATGCATATATGATTTGCCATTGCTATATTCACGTCCTGCAATACGTCCATCAGTTGCTTTTAAATATCGTTGTCCAAGAGGATAACCTAGCGCAAGAACGGGTTCAGTAGGATATAAAATATCTGAATCTCCTAACTGCAAATACGGTATTTCTTCTCCAAGAGCTGCTTTAACAAGACTAGAACTTTCATCAGAAAGCTTAAGCAAGGCAACATCAGTTTCAGGACATACACCTACAATAGTAACATCCAGCAAACGTTGCCCTAAAATCGGCACATGAATAAAGACTGATTTAGCACCTTCAATAACATGAAAGTTAGTAAGTAAATACCCTTCAGCATTAATAAAAAAGGCTGTTCCAGCGCCTTGATGTTGCTCAGGAGCTTTATACGGCTCTAACCAATTAAACGTTGTTCCCTGAGACCAGACTTGTACTACTGTATTTTGTACCCTTTTTTCTAGTGTATGCCATTCAACATATGATTGCTGAGCAAGGCCGCTTGAGCGCGTTATAGAGCGAGGATATTCCAGTTCAAACGAATAAGCTTTAAACATACTACATGCTAAAGCGATACTTATACTACCAATTTTATAATATATGCTCATATACTCCCCTTAAAAGCAAATAAAACAAACCACACATTTACTCTTTATAAGTAGTATAAGCCGGCACAAGGCCGGCTTACAAGAAAAGAGCTATTATATTTAAAAACTATTTGGTTTGTTGAACTTCAATCGGTGCTTTAGGTGCTTGGCCTACAGCTTTATCGCTTTGGTACACTTGAGCAAGATTTTTATACAGTGATGATAATGGATAAAAATAAGTAGCTGACAGCTGTCTCTCGTCACGCATAACTTCATCAAAAGGCATTACCACAAGTACACTTTCAACTGTTCTAAGTGTTAAATACCCTGTTTTTAAGCTTTGCGGCACTACTTTACGCAGCTCATCAAGCGTAGTTACCTTTTGACCATTAACTTGGGCAATAACTGCTCCAGCACCAATAGTGCGAGAACGTGATGCAGGAGAATTAAGCAATATATGTGTTACAATAAGCCTTGGCTCACGATTTTTACGGATATCGCTATACTCAAGCAAATCAGGTACATATTTACCAATTAGTACAATATGATTAATAGTTAAAGGCATAACAACAAGACCACCGATAACTTCGTAATCAACTTTTTCGTAACCAGGATACATTATATGCACTGGTGGAACTTCTGATTGACTAAACTTGAAGGTAGTAGATTTTGCTACTCCTTTACGATAATAATCAAGCGTAATATCTTGGCCTACTTTAAGCCGCGATATATAATCAACTATTGATACTTTGTCTTCAGCGCTCCACGGCACATTCATTTCACCATAAATATCAACAGTATTACCGTTTATTTTATAGATCATGTCGCCACCCTGGATACCAGCTTTAGCAAGCGGACTTGATTTATATACTTCAACAATATACAAGCCGCCAGGCAGAGGGTTACCTAAAAACTTGGTTAACATCTCACTACCATTTTTATACAATAATCCTAAATAGGGCTTACGGAGTAGTTTTACGCTCGTAGTTGCAGGCATTGAACGCACTTGATCTAAAAATAAACGCACTTCATTTATAGGTATAATATAGCCAACGTTTTGAGCGTTTTGAATTATAGCAGAGTTAACTCCAATAACTTCACCAATACTGTTAAGCGAAGGGCCTCCGGAGTTACCTTTGTTAAGCGCAGCGCTAATTTGAATAAAATGTTGCCCTTCAATATGCTCACGACCACTTACCACACCAGTAGTACTCTTAAGGCCTTGTTGGCCTAACGGAAAGCCAAGCGCCATAAGTTTATCGGCTCTATAAATAGTATCTGAGTTGCCAAGCTTTAGATAAGGTATACTTGTACGATTAAGATCTTTTTTAAGTTCTTGATTATCATGTTCTTTGAGTTTTAAAAGTGCTAAATCACGTTCAGGGCTTACACCAACAACTTCTACTTCAAAACGGCGTTTACCCAACGATGGTATTTGAATAAAAAGTACTTTAGCTTGATCAACTACGTGGGCATTAGTAATAAGTTCCCCTTGGTCATTGATAAAAAATGCTGTACCAGTAGCTTCATATTGATTTGGCGTTTTATAAGGCTCCAACCAGTTAAATTCTGCAATTTGCGCAAATACTTGTACTACCGTATCTTTAAGCTTTCTTTGTAGATCACTCCACATCTGACGCTTACTTATTTTTAGCTCATCATCACTGATCATGCTATTGTCTGGTATCAAAACAGGTTTTTCTGTACTTACTTGCGTTGTCTGGCTTTTAGTTTGAGCTGTTTGAAGCTCTCTATAGACCCTATAGTTAACTATACCTACAGCAATTAAAATACCTGCAACAAGTGCACCAATAATGGAATATACAATACGCATACTATACCTCTTATAAAAGTTAATTAACAATTTAAGATAAGCTTAGCGGTATACGTAAAAAACACTAGTACTAATTAATAAGCAGCTGCAATTAGAGCATTTTCATCCTTCTATGGCTTCTGCTCATAATTATAAAGATAGTGAGCAAGTTTCTGAGCAGTATCTTTATTAAAAGGGGCCTGCCCTCTAATTAAAACTTCAATAAGGTGGTTTCTGCAATTAAAAAGCTCTTTTGCATAATCAATCACCGTTTTATTAGTTTGACCTTTAATATAAGGACTTACACCAAAATACAAAAATTTTTCAACTATAAACTTTGCCTTAGCGCTTCCTGCTATAAGGGGACAATCTCGCAGAGCTTGAAGCAGAGGAGCTGCTTTATTAAATTCTCCATTAGCATCAGCAGCTCCATATTTAAGAAGTAAACTAAGTGTATCAATGTTTTTAGTATCATTATGTAGCAAGCTATCTAAAATAGTTCTTGATAAAATTTCTCCCGTTTGGTCAGCACCAGCTTGCAATAAGGGTTCTAAAAGCTCTGCTATTTTATTGGTAAGCACCTCAGTTAACGATGTATAATCAGAGGTTGATGATTTGAAAGGAATATCGAGGTCAGCTTTGTTAAGTAATCTAGCATAAACCTCATAAGCCATTTTCCATTTATAAAACTGTTTTGTATTTGACATGTGTGTAAAATTTATCCGCCTTATATAATGCATACTATAAGACACAGAAATAAAAGACATCAGCATAATCAAAAGTGAAGCACGTACCCGTATTTCAAAAAACATAATCGCGCCTTCCAAAGAGTAATTATAAAACAGATTAACCTTTATTATTAATGCTTATGATTATACACATATTGAGCCATTTCCTAAACAATATCTTTACTACAAGACATTTTCCCTTATTAAAATCTCTAAAATTATAATTATCCTTCTTAAAGATACCAAGATTAAACTCTATTTTTTAATTCAAAGTATATTAATTTTTTAATGGAATCTTGAATATCAAGTCTATTAAGTGTTAAATTAATAATAGTATTAAACTTTTTTACATTAAAACACTAGTGTTGCACTTGCTTTATAGCTTAATTTCGCTATCATAGTAAATAGACTCCAAAAGAAACTATCCTTATTTTAAGGCTATTTTGCATATAAAATTCTACTAGTAACTAATATTATTTTAATAAAAATTCTTAACCTTTAGGAGATAGTATATGTTTACCCGCATGCTGCTTTTAACATTTTCTTTGCTTATATCATCAAATTGCTTTCCTGCTCATCATAAAGGTATGTATGGTGACGAGAATCCCTCTTATATATGTAATTGCTCTAAATGTAAAAACGGCAAACCTGATGTACGCCCTATAAAATGAGCGGTAATAGTGTATTGAATTAATAATTTCGCTACGTCTGTATAATCGTGCTTTTGTGCTACATTTATAAATTCTTTGCTCATACTAGTAAGTAGATCAGGGTTAATTTTAATCATTGACTCAAGAATCAATTTTACCATAGCTGGAAAGATAAATGCTTAGGGCCAGAAACATATTTATTTTGCAATTAAATAATTTAATATTGAATTTATTATTTTTTAAATTATTTAATTGCAAAATTCTGTATTAAGAAAATAATATTGGTTTGCTTTACATACTTAATTTTGCTATTATAGTAAACAGATCTTAGGGGAAAAACCTTGCTTTAAAGTCTCCTTTTTATATAAAGTGCTATTAGAAACTGATACTTTCTTGATAAAAATTCTTAACCATTAGGAAATGGTATATGTTTACCCACCTCTTGCTTTTAACATTTTCTTTGCTTATGTCATCAAACTGCTTTACGAGTCATTATATTATATATGGCGACGAAAATACCCATTATCTATGTAATTGCTCTAAATGCAAAAGCCAAAGACCTGATATACGACCTATAAAATAACCTTTATTAAAATCTTAACGCAAAGCACACAAAAATTATTACGTAGATCAGTAGTAAAGTAACTGCCAGTTATGAATATATTTTTTCTTGCTTTAGTATTTCTAGCATCACCTCTGTATGCTATGAATAACCAAACTTCTTTGTTTGAACGGTTGGTATCTTATTTACCACTATGCATGCAAACTCAAGCTATGCAACATCAAGCACGTAGAGATGCGCAATTACTTGAAGCTTCTAAAGTAGGCAATGCACAAGATGTAAAAATATTACTTAATCAAGGAGCCAATCCAAACAAAGTTAGCTCAGATGGTACAACACCACTTTTTGCCGCAGCAAGTAATGGCCATACAAAAGTCATACAACTTCTACTTACCGCTAGCGCAGATCTAGAAAAAACTTGTCATTGTTTCATATCGCTTAGTTCACCTGAGCAATCTCTTTTTATGCCTCTTAAAGCAGAGCGTTTAGATATTGGTCAAATGCTGCTTGATATTTCTGCTGGCAATACAGAGAATTATACACCTCTTGAGGCAGCTAAGCTAAATCAGCAGACGCAAGTAATAAGAATTATCACAAAATATAGCACTATGTTAGACAAAGCAACAGATAATCCAACTGAAAGCGCATTACGAAAAGCCATTGTACTGGGTTATACAGATATCGTTGAGAAACTTTTAAAAAGACTAACTCTAACACACTCTCAACTTCAGGCCTATAATCGCTTAGCATACCACTACTACAAATACACCTGTAATAGCATCTATAAAAAAATAGGCCGATTACTTTTACGAGAAATACACGTAACTTATACATTGACTGGCAGCACACAGTCAGGTGCTACAGTACCGGGTGATATAGCTAAGCTTATTGCTCGCTATGAAAGCACTGGACCTCAGATTGCTTAAAATCTAGATTTGAAGTATGCTAAAATAATACTTAAAGATTATTTGAGGAGCACTTTATTATGTCATCTGTTGTAACACTAGAAAAATTAGTCTCTTTATGTAAACGACGTGGCTTGGTTTACCAAACTGCTGAAATCTATGGAGGCCTTAATGGCGTGTATGATTTCGGGCCCGTTGGTACATTACTTAAACAAAATATACGTCAAGCATGGATTAACGCCTTAAAAAAGCTGGAGCTTGAAGTGGTCTTTATTGAAGGCTCGCTACTGGCACCACATGCCGTATGGGAAGCTTCTGGCCATGTGCAAAACTTTCAAGATCCATTAGTTGATTGTCTGATTTGTAAGCATAGATACAGAGCAGATGATGTTGATTTAGCTAAACCATGCCCTCATTGTGGCAATACCTCTTGGACAGAAGTCCGTCAATTTAATTTGATGTTTAAAACACAGCTTGGCGCTGCGGTTGATAGCACATCGATCGCTTATTTGCGCCCAGAAACAGCTCAAGCTATTTTTATTAATTTTAAAAATGTTATGACAAGTAATCGTGTTAAGATTCCTTTTGGCATAGCACAAGTAGGCAAAGCATTTCGTAACGAAATCACCCCTAAACAGTTTTTATTTCGCATGCGTGAGTTTGAGCAAATGGAAATGGAATGGTTCTGTACTGAAGAGCAATCAGCAGAGTTTTTCTCTTTTTGGTCTGAACAACGCAGAGCATTTTATACCAGCATTGGGGTAAATCCAGATAAAATACGCTTAAGACCTCATGACAAAGATGAGCTGTCCCATTATTCAAGCATGACATCAGATGTTGAATATAATTTTCCTTTTGGTTGGAAAGAGCTTGAAGGTATAGCATACCGGGGCAACTTTGATTTAACACAACATATGAAGCATTCTGGTAAAGATTTAGCGGTTTTTGATGAAGCTACTAAAACTTCTTATATACCCCATGTAGTTGAATGTTCTGTAGGTACTGATCGCTTATTTTTAACGCTTCTTTTTGATGCTTACTATGAAGATTCTGTTGACGGCGAAACACGCATTGTGCTTAAATTAGATCCTAAAATAGCACCTTACAAAGCTGCTTTTATGCCGCTTACTAAACAGCAGGTTGAGCCTATGGAAAAGATTTATAAAAAATTCAAGCAACTAGGGTATTCCGTTCAATTTGATGTGTCTGGCTCTATTGGTAAACGGTATCGCCGCCAAGATGAAATTGGTACACCTGTTTGCTTTACCTATGATTTTGATACAGAACAAGATAACTGCGTGACAGTACGCAATCGTGACACTATGAAGCAAGAACGTATAGCTATCGATCAACTTGAAACTTACCTAGCAACAGTGCTAGCATAGTCCTCTAACGAAAGAGTCTGTTATGAAAGGCATGTATAAATGGCTAGGAAAGCATGTACATGCACCTTATGGAACCTTTATGTTAGGTCTCGTGACCATTATAGAAGGCTTCTTTATAATACCCGTAAGCACAGTACTTGCATTTTATTGTCTTGAAAATAGAAGGAAAGCATTTATATATGCTACCGTAACAACTATAGCTTCTGGTTTTGGTGCTTTTATTGGGTACTATATGGGTGTTGCTTTATGGCAGTGGGCAGGTCCTTCACTTATAAACAAAATTATAGGCGCAGATACGTTTGGTCGTTTAGTAGAACAATACAAAAACAATCAAGCTTGGGCAGTAACAGGTATAGCACTTACCCCCCTTCCTTTTAAAGCACTAACCCTTACTGCAGGCTTTTGCAAGTTACCCTTAGCACCCTTTATAGCTTTTACTTTAATTGGCCGCGGTATTAGATTTTACCTTATAGCTACCGGTATTTATCTATGGGGCGAGAAAATACAGTATTATCTTGATAAATACTTTTATTATTTTGTTGCTTTAGGCATAAGCATGTTGGTTGGCAGCTGGTGGTTTTTACATTAATTTACTAGTAAAGTATAAAAAGCAAAGATAACAAGTATGGCATTACGCAGAAATATATTGGCATCTCCCGGAAGAACGGTATTATTATCTATTTTTTTTACCATTTGTGTAGGTACTCTTTTTTTAGCATTACCTATTGCACAAAAAACGTATGTGCCACCTTTAGACTGCTTTTTTACTGCTACTTCAGCTACCTGTGTTGCAGGAGTGCTTACTGTACCGTTTAACTCATTTACGTTATTTGGTAAAAGTATCATACTTGCTCTTATTCAAATAGGTGGTCTAGGGTTATTAACATTAACCCTTTTTTTAGCGTCACTTTTCTTTAATTTAGGGCTATCAACGCAACTTATGGTAGGGCAACTATTTGAAATAGATAGTTGGCGCACCACAAGGCGTGTCTTATTATTTGTTATTAGTTTTACTTTTTTATGTGAAGGCATAGCTGCTGCGCTTATTTATCAAATTATTAAGCATCAGTTCCCTACTCAAGAAGCAGTATTTCATGCCTTTTTTCATAGTATATCATCTTTTAATAGCGCAGGCCTAAGCAGTTTTGGCAATAGCCTGATCAATTATTCAGCTAATATCCCTTTACTTTCTGTTACCGCATTTCTTATTATTGCCGGTGGCTTTGGTTTTGTAACTTGGTATGAACTGTTTATGTATGGGTATAGCCGCTTTTTCACTCATAAACGATTCCATATTTCGTTAACTACGCGTATTGTACTTATTATGAGCGTAGCTGTGATAGTTATAGCTACCTTACTTCTTATTGTGCTTGAAGGCCCTTCCCATTTTTACCATGCTCCTTGGTGGTTAACGTGTAGCAATATGCTTTTTAATGCTATTGCTTACAGAAGTGCCGGACTTACTACTATAGATATACATACTATGCAATCAGCAACGGTGTTTTTAATTATTATGTATAGCTTTATAGGATCATCACCCGCATCGACTGGTAGTGGTATAAAAATTACTACTTTTACGTTGTTTTTAGCTACTATACGCGCTGTTATGACTGGCCGCACCACGGTCGACCTTAAAGGTAGACGTATACCCCAAGATCAGATATTTAAAGCTATGGCAATACTTTCATTAAGCTTTTGTTGGATAATTTTTAGTACTTTTTGTTTGCTCTTAATAGAGTCTAAAGCAAGTTTTATTGGTGTGTTTTTTGAAACAGTATCATCATTTACTACTTTAGGACTAGCAACTGAAATAACACCATTTTTATCACCATTGGGAAAACTTCTTATTATAGTTAATATGTTTATAGGACGTGTAGGATCATTAACCCTGTTATTAGCCTTAAAAACTCGTGTTGATCGCGTTGACTTTCAGTATCCTGAAGAACGCCTCATGATAAGCTAATATTTTTACTAAAGGTACTAGACATGAAATTTTGTGTAATTGGCGTTGGTCGCTTTGGTTATAATGTAGCAACCACACTTGCAGATAATGGCATGGATGTACTTGCTGTTGACGGCAATGAATCTATAATAGCTTCTATACGCGACAAAGTAACACAAGCCATTTGTTTACGTGTTATTGACGAAGAAGGATTACGCACCATTGGTGCTGATGAAATGGACACTGTTATTGTAGCTATGGGTGAAAACTTTGCCCAATCTATCCTAATTACTGCTATACTCAAACAAAAATTAAAAACACGTATGGTTATTGTTCGCTCTATAAGTGGCATACATCGTGATATTTTGCAACTTATAGGTGCTGATCAAGTAATATTACCAGAGCAACAGGTAGGCCGCCAACTAGCTGATAATTTAAGCTTACCGTTTAAAGCATTGATGCGTTTAAGCTCTAATTTTTGTATAAGTGAACTTCTTACGCCTGAGCGTTTTATAGGTCAAACATTAGGCGAGCTTGAGCTGTATAACACCTATACGGTACGCTGCTTAGCACTACGCGTTAACAACGAAGTTATTATCAGCGATGACAGTTATAGGCTAATGGATACTGATATATTAATTATTGCAGGCAACAATAAAGATATTGCACGTATCTCAAAACTCTAAACTCTAATTAAAATAATTTCATATATGTTGATATATATTTAATATAATAATATATATCAACATATATGAAATTAAAATACACAATAGAGAAATACTATAACTCGTAAATTACTTTTTGTAAGTGTATTACTTGCTTGCTCTCTCGTATGGGCTCTCAATTATGATGATGAACTTCTTAATGGAGCTCACTTGGGCAACCTAGCTCAAGTAACACGAGCTTTATCTAATGGTGCAAATCCTAACGCAAAAAACATGGTCTCTATGCTCTTACTAGAGCTATTTTGAGTCAAAAAATTCCCATAATGAAAACAATTCTAGACCATGGAGCAAATCTAAACTATGCAAATCCTCAAGATTGGACTGCTTTGCATCAAGCAGTCTATCCACCAAATCCCCAAGCTATCAAACTGCTTCTTGAAAGAGAAGCAAATCCACTAGCAAAAAACAATTTAGGCCGAATGCCTTTTGATATAGCTAAAAAGCATATAGCTCTACTTAAAAAAATAGATGAAACAACAACTTTAACAAAAAAAACACGACAAGAGCTACAACAGACAATTGATAACTATAAAGAAATTCTAAAACTTTTAAGCGAAGCTAATACAAAAAAAGCTCGCTTAGCTTTAGAAAAACACTTAGCTACCAGTGAAATAAATGGCGTTAGCCTAAGCAATCTTGCAAAGACAATAGTTGGGTACGCCATTAAATAATAATTTTAATATTATAAATAATCTTGATTTTTTTGATAAAAATAAAATATAATTAATAATATAATTAAAAATAAATTTATCTAAACCAAGTGAGGCATCATGCAAAAACAAATTTTCCTAGTCACAGCACTTATTTCCCTGTTCACTTCTTTAACCATAACAGCAGATACAAATACCCAGAGCTATCTACAAAAAGCCTTAGGGCAACTCGTTGGTCCGCAATATCAAGAGAAACTTGGCGAATTATTTGGAAGCAATTCTCAAACGGCTGCATCTGGACATAACAGATCACAAGCAGCACTCTCTTTACGTCAAGCAGTAGAATCAGGAAACACCGAAAAAGTACAACAACTTTTAGAGACTACTCATTTTGATAAAGAAGTTCTTATAAATTATGCTCTTTTAGCTGAAGAAAGCTATTTACGTACTCAAAATCAAAAGTTTAAAGCAATAGAAGGTTTAATTGAAACAAAATTAAACCCACGTACTACAAGTTTAAATTCAACAAATTCATTAGGCTGGTCTGATATTCTGAGTAAAGTAGGTACTTATTTAAATAAAGATCAGGCAAATCAATCAACTGAATCAAGCACCACAAACTCTATGACTTCTGACCAAAGTTTATCAAAAGTCATAGAACTGATTAGACAATATAGTGGAAGTACCCAAGAAAAACCCCAACCTAGCACTGAGCCCCAAAAAACCAAACATTGGTATGACTATTTTGGTGGCAGATAACTTTACTTGTTAGTGCCTATACTATTTATATTCGTTAAAAAAGCTGTTTGATGCTTTTCCTGCCCCATATGAAACGCAGATTTGCCTATTTGATTAAGCGAATTCCAATCTGCACCTTTGACACTTAATAATTCCATAACTTCACCATTATTATTAACTGCAGCGTAATGAAGAGGTGTATCGCCCATAGCATTAACAACCTTTACTTCAGCACCATAGTTAAGTAATATATCCATCATCTCTTTATTATTAGTAATTGCAGCATAATGAATAGGCCTATTACCTAAAGAGTCCATAAAAACATTAACATCTGCCCCACTTCGTAAAAGAGACTCTAAGACAAGAGGTTCTGAAAATTTAACCACTTTAATTAAAGCATTTGATAAAGCTATTTTAAGCTCTGCTGAAGCTCTATCAGCTTGTCTAACAAGAGCTTGAAACTCTTGTTTATCTTTTTCATTTTTAAATATAGCTGAAGAATCCATGCTCACTGAATAAAAACAAAAACTACTAGCATACAACAAAGTTAAACTATACAAAATACGATTCATAAGATTATCCCTTTTTGGTTTTTTAATTTAGATTTAATTATATATAAATTATATAAATTATAATTATTTCAATTATAGCATATATTCAATCTATTGCAAGTCTAATCCAATTTACAAAAGAAAAAGAGTATCTTGATAAAATTAAAAGAGAAGATAACAAAAAAAGCATGGTTTTAAAGCCATGCTTTTAAGTTATAATGCAAAGAAAGCTTAGATAGCTTCAATACGCACAACCGTGATTGGCTGGCGATGACCTTGCTTACGTTTGTATTTTTTACGACGTTTAAATTTAAACGCAATAAGTTTAGGCCCTCTCATATGCTTTACAATAACCGCTGTTATTGGTGTTGCAAGAAAAGGTTTACCTATTTCAACTGATTCAGGACCAGTTTTTCTTAAAAGAACGTCACTAAAAGAAACTGTGCTGCCTTCTGCAGCATCAAGCTTTTCTATACCAATAGTTCTGCCTTCAAGAGCTTGATATTGTTTGCCACCTGTTTGAAAGATAGCATAGCGATCAAATGATGCTAATTGTTTTCTGTTATCTGACATTATAAAATACCTTCGTTTGTCATCAAAATAATCTTTAGAATAATTTTAGTCTACCATACAATCATTTTTTGTCCAGTCTGTTTTGCAAAATATAGTTATAGCAGAGTCTCTTGAGTATATTCAAAACATACGATTAAAACAATTCAGGACGATATTCAAAATGCATAGATCATAATGATACCCCCTACCACCCTATATATAAAAGCGTATTTTTCGTATATGTAAGAACTATCTCCCAGGGGATAGCATTACGTTAAACAAGCGGTATTTCTTCAATAATTGGTATACCCAATTTTGCAGTCCCAAATCTTCTAATCAGCGAGAGATACATTCCAGCTTTTTATTGACCCTGTTAATTTTTGTTCCTTTTAGTTTATACATTCCTACTCCAATAAGAATATAAAAATTAAGAATATAAAAATATTTTTTAATAGCATCTTTAGACTTATTTTGTAGTATAAAACTATAATGGTAATAATACATTAGACTACTATAAAAAAGCTGAATACAAAAGCGCTATTGCCCAATCCAATTGTTTTTGGCACACTTATAGTCTAACTACTTTTTTTATAGCACATTTCAAGGAGTGTCAAATGACAACTATTAGCATGGAACTAATCCAAAAATTACGTGAACGTACAGGCGTTGGCATGATGGACTGCAAGAAAGCTCTTCAAGAAGCTAACGGTGACATTGAACAAGCGGTAGATCTACTGCGTAAAAAAGGTGCTGCTGTAGCTGAAAAACGCTCAGACAAGGTAACTTCCGAAGGCCTCGTACATGCTTATATTCACCCAGGATCACGCATTGGCGTAATGGTTGAATTAAACTGCGAGACTGACTTTGTAGCTCGCACAGAAGATATGATTAAATTCGCTAACGATTTGTGCATGCAAATTGCAGCATTTAGACCAGTATGCGTAAGCTCAGACCAAGTAGATCCACAGCTTATCGAAAAAGAAAAAGCTATTTATAAAGAACAACTTGCTGGCAAACCCGCACAAGTTATGGACCAAATCATTGAAGGTAAATTACAAAAATACTTTACCGACGTTTGTTTGCTTAACCAAACATTTATTAAAAATGATAAGTTAACTGTTCATGACATGTTAAAAGAAATTATCGCTAAAATGGGTGAAAACGTTAAAATTAGACGCTTTATTCGTTACGAAGTAGGCGTATAAACTCTATGAGTCATAAAAAGACTATACTACTAAAACTCACTGGGGAACTTATAGAGCAAACAAATGCAGGTCTTAATGCTGATCGCATTCGCTCGTTGGGCACTCAGATAAAAGAGCTTATGGCTGACTATACTTTTGCACTTGTCATAGGTGGGGGTAATTTTTTTCGTGGAGCTCAACAGGGCAACGAAGTAGCTATTACTCCTCAAGTCAGCCATTATGTAGGAATGCTTGCAACAATGATGAATGGTCTCATTATGCAAGATATCTTTGAGCAGCTAGGCATTCATACTTCATTGTTTTCTGCTCTTGATTGTCCTGAAATTGGTCTTTCTATTTCTGCTCAAGAAATACGCAAAGCTCAAAAAAATAACCATTGTATGATATTTACCGGTGGTACAGGAAATCCTTATTTTACCACTGATACTACTGCTGTCTTGAGAGCACTACAAATCAATGCTGATCAGCTGTGGAAAGGCACAAAAGTAGATGGTATTTATACCAAAGACCCTCAAGTGCACCATGACGCAGAATTTCTTCGTCATGTAAGTTACACCACCGCTTTAGATCTTAGATTAGGCATAATGGATTTAGAAGCTTTTGCATTAGCTCAAAAACACTCCCTGAGTTTACGTGTATTTAATATATTTACTGAAAATGCTTTACTCAGAGCAGCCTCCGAGAGTACATTTGGAAGTACCATAAGCTAAACAAACGAATTAACGAAAGAAAAATAACTCATGATTAATATTACTATCACAGAAGGTGCTAATCCAAAGCAGTTCGAAAAAGAACTTGAAGCTGATATGGATAAAAACATAAAGCACTTTGAAAAAGAACTTCTTAAAATTCGTACCGGCAGAGCACATCCCTCTATGGTTGAAGATTTACGTGTACAGTGCTATGGCTCTTTGCTGCCACTACGTGATATTGCTTCTATATCTGCACCTGATGCTGCATTACTTGTTATACAGCCTTGGGATAAAAACTTGATGCCTGATATTGAGAAAACACTTGCTACTTCAGATTTAGGGGTAACTCCGCTTAATGATGGCAACGTTATACGTATTCAATTACCACGTATGAGCAGCAGCCGCCGTGAAGATCTAACTAAAGTATTACATCAAAAGCTTGAAAGCTGTAAAATAGCAGTAAGAGCAACACGTAAAGATGTTCAAAATATCGTACGAGAAACAGAAAAAGCAAAAAAAATATCAGAAGATTATGCTAAGCGCTTACAAGATAGTTTGCAAAAAGTAACTGATAAGTTTATTGAAATAAGTGATAAACTTGCTGCTAAAAAAGAAGAAGAGATAAAGCTCTTATAATACCTAAAGATTTTCTTGTTTTTTAAGAAAAATATGGTATAATTTAAAAGAGTTTTAAATTATTCACCTGAACATTGACATATGGGCTACTAGCTCAATTGGTAGAGCAACAGACTCTTAATCTGCAGGTTCTTGGTTCGAGTCCAAGGTGGCCCACCAAGAAAAACCTATTAGCAAGAGTGGCGAAATTGGCAGACGCGCTGGACTTAGGATCCAGTCCCGAAAGGGGTGGGGGTTCGAGTCCCTTCTCTTGCACCATTTTAAAAAGGAGATGATGATGATTCATGGTGAAAATAATTTTAACTTTACTTTAATCAAAGAACCCAACTGTTACTTAGCTACAGTAACGATACCAAGCGCTTCTGTTGACGCTTTGTATCAAGAAGCATTACTGGCGCAAAAAGCAGAAGCTCAAACATATGGGTTCACTAAAGGCACCACGCCTCTTTATTACATAGAAAATACTTTCCGCCCTAATATAGTAGAGCATCTTAAAGAATTACTTTTCACTCATTGTGTTATGAATTTCTTATGCCATTCGCTTTCTAAAAACAAAATTGTTGTTGCCGGAGAGCCTGCGCTTATTGATATTATTCTTACACCCGCATCTGCCGCTCAATTTGTCTTTGGTATTAACTCGTTAGTACCCGATGGTGAAGATCGGTGGAAAAGACTCGTTTTAAAAGCTCCTGAACGCAAACATTATAAAGATCTTGACCGTCAAGTTGAATCTTTTATAAAAGAAGAGACAACAAAACAACAAAGTCATGATGATACTACCATACACATTGGTGATTGGGTATGTTTTGATCTGTATTTAGTTGATAAAAATGATAAACCTTTGCTTGGTGGCTATAGAGATCAACTGTGGGTTAAAATCAATGAAGAAGAAGCTGATCGTGAACTTCATGAGCTTTTTATAGGAAAAAAAGTGGGCGATACATTTTTAAGCAAAAGTAGCTTTTTACAAATGTATTTAAGCAATGATCTTAATATGCATTATACCTTTGGTATTCACATTAAAGATTCTATTGCGCATGCTTATTTTTCTTTTGATCATTTTAAACGCCATTTTTCCCTTAAAAATGCTCGTGATATGCATCAAAAACTTATAGAAGTGTTTTCACACCGTAATGATTTATCACAACGACGTGAAACAGTAGAAGCTACTTTTAAACTGTTACTTAAGCATTACTTTATTCCCGTACCTCAAGCATTGCTTGAGCGGCAAAAGCAGCTGGTTCTCTCAACCGTACATGATAATCCTGATTACCATGTATATAAAGCACAAGCTGATTTCAAAGAAAAAGTAAAACTACTCGCTGAAAAACAGCTTAAAGAATCGCTTATTATTGACACTATTGCCTATCAAGAAAACATTCAGGTAAGCCATGATGATATCTTAACCTATCTTAATTTGATTAAAAGACCTCGTACTAAAGAATTTGTTTATTTTGGTATGCCGTCTACTAACCTTAAAGGTCAAGAAATTCCGCTTCCTACAGAAGTTATCAAGCAATACTGTTTACGAGAAAAAACACTTAACCACGTTATTCATTACTTAACTAAAAAAAATAAATAGTCACTTATTATGAGCCTACACACTACGCACAAATTACTTATTATTGGCTCAGGACCAGCAGGATTAACGGCTGCTATTTACGCAGGACGTGCTGGGTTACAACCAATAGTTCTTGAAGGTGATAGTCCAGGTGGTCAACTTATGGGGACCACCTACATAGAAAACTGGCCTGGCGAAAAAAGCATCTTAGGCCCTGATCTTATGATCAAAATGCGTGACCAAGCCAAACATTTTGGAGCTCAACTTATCAGTCAAGATGTTCTAGACGTGGATTTTAACCATAGACCCTTTACGGTTATATCAAACAAACAGACCTATACAGCTCATAGCGTTATTATAGCTACAGGCGCTACGCCTAAGCGACTTAAATGTCCGGGCGAGGATACGTATTGGGGCAAAGGGGTAACAAGCTGTGCGGTGTGCGATGGAGCCTTCTATAAAGATAGAAAGGTAGTAATAGTCGGAGGCGGCGATACTGCTATGGAAAATGCTTCTTTTATGACCAATTTCACCAACGATATTACGCTTGTTCATATATTACCCCATTTAACTGCCTCATGGCCTATGCAAGAACGAGTAATTAAAGATCCTCGCATTAAGATTGTCTATCAAAGCACGGTAACAGCTATTAATGGCGATGGCAAAAATGTGCAAAGTGTAGATATTACCAATCAGCAAACTGGTGAAAAAAGCATTTTATCTACTGATGGTGTTTTTATAGCCATTGGCCTTTCTCCTAATACACATCTTTTTAAAGGCCAAATAAGCCTTAACGATTATGGGTATATTTTACTTGATGATCATACTCGCACATCTGTTCCGGGAGTGTTTGCTGCAGGTGACGTAGCAGATGCTCGTTATAGGCAAGCTATTACTTCTGCAGGATCAGGTTGCGCTGCTGCACTTGACGCAGAACGCTACTTAAAAGAGCTATCTCTCTAATTTTTTTGAAAAAAATTCAATAGTGTACTAAAATAAGATAATAAACACGTTATAGTGTAGTTATGTATATACCATTTTTTATTTAAGGAAACCAAATGTCAGTTACTTTTAAGCTCAAACGTACTAAAAGAAATAGAAAGCATGGCTTTTTAAAACGTATGTCAACACATGATGGCCGCAAAATTATCAATCGCCGTCGTGCTAAAGGTAGAAAGCGTCTAGCAGTTCATGCCTAAAGTCATGCCCGGTATTGCTCGGCGTATTAGCCTCTTTATTCAACAAGAGATCAGATCCTTAATCCGATCTGGACGTCTTGTAAGCCGGCAACCGGGGCTTGACATACGTGTAGCGCTTGCGCTACACCCTGTTGGGCGTATTTTAATTATTACGCCTCGCGCATCAGGTAATTCACCTGAACGCAATCTTATCCGTCGTCGCTTTAAAGCTCTCTTTTATCAAGAAAAACTATACGAGTCAGGTTTTGATGTCGTCATATTTTGTAAAAAAGAGAGCACTAAGCTCTCTTATGACCAGTTAAAAACTACTCTTATCTCTGCGCTACAAACGGCAACAAACACTTACTCTAAAAAAAGTTTTTAGAGTAATACTCTTGAGCATGCTGACCTGCTTGAGTATTAATAGCTGTTAATCGAGCAATAAAACAGTCAATTTCACTTGCATCAGCCTCTTTTATATATTCAAGTGCTTGATCTATAAAGACATCACTCGCTTTATACTTTTTTTCTACCAGCGCTAGTACTGTATACTCATATAACTCTCGTTGATTACAAGACTCTAAATTACTGAGCGACTCTTCAAGCATAGATCCTGCATTATTATGCTCTACAATAGTATGAGCTAGTGCTTGAGCCCAAAGATGCAATGCTCTTTTCTTTTTATTTTCTTGGTCTAGTAAACATGAAAGAAAAAAGAGCTTTTGTGCGTAAGAAACCTCTAGCGGGTTAAGCGTTATAAAATGCTCATAAATTGCAAGCGCTTGAATATACTTACCTTGTTGCTCATAAAGTTCTGCTGCTTTAGTATATGAGTCTAAAGCTTTAGCATCTGCAAACGAAAAAAGCAGATCTCCTTCTAATTGATAGGCAACAGCTTGATCATGCAGTGAATGGGTAAGTAAGCGATAAATACCTAAAGCACGCTCTTTTTCTTTACGAGCTACAAATTCAGCAAGCTTAAACCAAGCTACGGTATATTTATCTGTTTGAAGTTGGGACATATCTAAACCTTTAATTTCATCAGTATTACTCTCACATTAGTATAATACTATAGTATTAAATTATTATTGATTATCAATACAAGAGTTAAGTAAACTAAAGTGGTATTATTTAGAATACCATTATATTGACACAATAAAAAAGGGGAAAATGATGAAAAAAAAATATGGTTTATTGGTTCTATTGCCCCTTATATTAGGGCACCCAGCCTTAAACGCTCTTTTTGTTGCTCGCACTACACAGGCTATTGAATTTCCAGCAACGCCAGTTTCAGCTCCTCTAATTGAAGATGCAGCAACCTGTTGTCCTCAGCCACTACCGACATTTTGTGTTCCCAAGCCAGTAAAAAATGCAAGGCCCTGCTGTCCACCACCAGTATGCTTGCCAACACGCACAACATGCCCACCGGCTGTTCCTTGCTTGCGCCCTTGTCGTTTAGGCGTACCTGCATCCTGCGCTCCTCAGTTGCCTTGTTTGCGCCCTCGTGCATGTAGAAAGAAAATCTATTGTTGCCCAGAGCCAATACCATGCCGCGCTAAACCTATTTGTTGTCCCCGTATACGTTGTTGTAGACCAAAACCACGCTGCTGCCCTCCTGTAATACCACCATGTCCACCACGACCATGCATCACACAACCTGCATGTCCTGCTGTATCACAACCGGTGTGCCCTTGTGACGCATTAGGTAATTCAACTGCGCCAGTAGCACCAGTAAAAGTTGTTATAGCACCTACTATGGCTGATACACGTTATGCAAAAGAAGGACTAACGCCTGACCAAGAGCTTTCTCGTGATCAAGCTATCGACCAACAGCTTTCAGAGATTTAAAAATTATGAGTAAAGGGCAGCAAAACTGCCCTTTTTGCTTTGTTTAAACCTGTAGGATCCCGTATGGAAAAATTTGTACTGTTTATACTACTGATTTTACTCGCTACCAAAAGCTATACGAGCAATTTTTATCAACGTACGTACAAAAATCAAAGTATATTTAATTTTAGTGGCAAACGTCCTAGCACTCTTGGAGTACATAATGGAAAACTTACACCTTGTACACATAAATCCAATTGTGTAAGCAGCCAATCAACTGAAGATTCTCATAAAGTTCAGCCATTTTATTATAAAAACAGTGGAAACCAAGCACTAAAGCGCCTAATCTCTTTACTAGAAGCTCAACCTCGTTGCACTATTATTACTCAGTCTCCAAATTATATTCATGCTGAGTTTAAGACCTCCATTATGGGTTTTGTTGATGACGTAGAGTTTTATATTCCATCATCTGGTAACCAAATACAGGTACGCTCTGCTTCACGCATAGGACATTACGATCTAGGTGTTAATCGAAAACGTATAGAAAGACTACGCAAGCTCTTTTAACAATCTCTAATCAGAAATATATCTCGAGCTAAATTAGTGTAATTTAGTAAGTTTAAATAAATAATTATTGACTTTTTGAAATAAAATAAGTTATCCTGTAAAATATCAATCAATAATTATTAATACTTACAAGAAAGGTATCTTATGAAAAAATTTATAGCATTCGCATTACTAACAGTAGCAATAGCTCAAGCTAGTTCATCTTTTGCATTATTTGGTAGACGTGGTTACAACAATAACTGTTGCCAACAAGAACAAGTATGTTGCCAACCTGTAGTTGAAACATGCTGCCAAGAAGTAGTTGAACAGCCCTGCTGCTAAGATAGTACTCGTTACAAGCTTACAAAAAAGACCCTCTAAGTATAACTTAAATACTCAAAGGGTCTTTTTATCTTCTCAATATTAAATAAAACTGGTGCCGGGAGACGGAATCGAACCATCGACACGAAGCTCTTCAGGCTTCTGCTCTACCACTGAGCTACCCCGGCGCACGAATTTAATAATTATAATACACTATCGACATCTTTTGTCAACGTTTTATGTTGCATATTCCCATTGCCAATTGTGTAACCCTTTGTTACTCTTAAAGTGCATATAAAAAAATCTATTGCTCAAGCTAACATTGGTACCATGAACGATATAAAAAAACATTTAGAAACTATCAAGCAAGAATTCCTCAAAGAGCTTGCGCAAGTAACTACACAGCAGCAGCTTGAAGAAGTGCGTGTAAAATACTTAAGTAGGCAAGGGGTAATAACTACCCTCACCCAACAAGTAAAAGAATTATCTTTAGAAGACAAGCGTCTGTATGGGCCTTTATTTAAAGATATTAAAGAAAGCACACAACAGGCTTTTGAGCAACGCCAAGAAAATCTGCAAGCTCTTAAACTGAGCCAAGAAGCTGAAAAATTAGCCTATTTTGATGTTACAGCTTCTCAGCCATTATTTTCTAAGGGGAGTTTGCATCCCTACAGTCAAGTTATACAACTAGTACAAGACGTTGTAATCTCCATGGGCTATGAAGTAATCGATGGACCTGAGGTAGAAACTGCGTATCATAATTTTGAAGCGCTTAACATTCCTGAAAATCACCCTGCACGAGATATGCAAGATACTTTTTGGCTTACCTTACCTGGTTTACTTATGCGTACGCATACCTCATCGGTAGAAGTACATGCAATGCAAAAGCGTACATTGCCTCTTGCTGTATTTGCTCCAGGCAGGACTTACCGTAATGAAGCAACGGATGCTTCTCATGATTTTATGTTTATGCAAGCAGAAGGGCTGTTTATTGATAAAAAAGTGTCATTATCCCATTTATTTGCTACCGTAAAAACTTTTTTGCAGGCACTTTTTGAAACGAAAGACCTTTCTATACGCATTAGACCAAGTTATTTTCCCTTTGTTGAGCCTGGAGTAGAAATTGATATGTCATGTCCTTTTTGCACTCAAGGATGCTCAATTTGTAAAAAGACGCGGTGGATAGAAATTTGTGGGGCAGGACTTACCCATCCTCATGTTTTAAAAGCATGCAATATAAATCCTAATGAATATAGCGGCTTTGCTTTTGGTTTTGGTTTAACACGGCTTGTTATGCTTAAGTATGGCATTACCGATATCCGATTACTACATACTAATCGGATTGAGTTTTTAAAACAGTTTTAAAAAAATAAAAAGGAGTTGGTATGGAGATAGTAAAAGCAATTATACCGGCAGCAGGTTTAGGTACAAGTTTTTTGCCTTATACAAAAGCAATGCCTAAAGAAATGATGCCACTTTTAAATAAACCTGCAATGCAGTATATAGCTGAAGAAGGTCTACTGTCAGGAATTACTAACTTTTTAATTGTTACCAGTAAAAGCAAACAAGCAATAGCAGACCACTTTGATGCTGCAGGAACACTTGAAGCCTTACTTAAAGAACGCAATAAATCTGAACTACTCTCAAGCATAGAAAAATTGGTACGCCTTGCACAGTTTAGTTATATTCGCCAATCTGAGCCATTAGGACTCGGACACGCTATATGGACAGCACGTCACACTATAAACAAAGAGTATTTCACTGTTGCATTACCTGATGATATTATCGTTGGCAAACAACCAGCACTTGCTCAGTTAATACGTATTGCTCGTCAAGAAAAAGCAAGCGTTATAGCAGTGCAAGAAGTTCCTGCTGAAAAAGTATCTTCTTATGGCATAGTATCTATTAAAAAACAGATTACTCCGTCATTGTTTCAATTATCTTCTGTTGTAGAAAAACCCAATCCTAAAGATGCTCCCTCAAACTTAGCCATAGTTGGCAGATATGTATTATCCCATAAAATTTTTAATTCGCTGGATTGGATAACTACCTATGGAGCTTCACGTGAATTAGAGCTTACTGACGCCATAGCACATATGATGCAACATAACGAACGTGTATTTGCCTATAAAGTTCAAGGCACTCGCTATGATATTGGTAACCCGTTAGGATGGATAAAAGCAGTTATCGGTACCGCACTACAAGATCCTGAATATGGTCCAGTAATACGCAAATTTTTAAACGAACTACAGGTAAGCGATTCATTAATATATACTTCTGCAAAACTTACCGAAAACTGTCTATAAGATTCTTTTATTTTAGCAAGCCAAAACTGAGTTATGTGTATGAAATTTATAAAATATTTTGATGAAATTGGTTTAAAAGACATTAATCTAGTAGGCGGCAAAAATGCTTCGCTAGGTGAAATGATTCAAAACTTAGGTACTGATACTCTTAGAATACCTTTTGGCTTTGCTATTACTACAGCAGGTTATTTTCATCATATACAGAGTAATAATTTAGATCATACTATAACTCAAGAGCTGGCGAAACTCTCTGCTTCTTATACACCAAGCCTTCTAAATGAAGTTGGCACACATATAAGGTCAGCTATAACACAAGCACCGCTGCCCGCTGATTTGATAGCAGAAATAACCCAAGCGTATATAACACTCTGCAATTATTATCATACAAGTGACCTTGACATAGCTATACGATCTTCAGCTACAGCTGAAGATCTACCTACTGCTTCTTTTGCAGGGCAACAAGATACCTATCTTAATGTCAGCGGCATTGATGCTATTGTTCCCTTATGTAAAGCTGCTATGGCTTCACTTTTTACTAACCGTGCTTTAAGTTATAGAATCGAACAAGGGTTTGAAAATACAAACATTGGTATATCAATTGGTATCCAAAAAATGGTTCGCTCGGATAAAGCATGCTCTGGGGTGTTATTTTCAATTGATACTGAATCAGGCTTTAAAGACGCACTTATTATAAATTCTTCTTATGGACTAGGTGAAACTCTCGTACAAGGATTAGTAACACCTGACGAATTTCATGTACATAAACCTACACTCAGACAAGGTTATAAACCTATTATTAAAAAACAAGTAGGCACTAAACATACTAAACTTATTTATTCTACCACTCATAACCAAACTACTCTCCAAGTACCGGTAGAGATTCATGAGCAAGAAATTTTTTCTCTTACAGACGCAGAAATTCTAGAACTAGCTCGTATGGGATTAATTATCGAAGATTATTATTGCCAGGCACGCAATTATTGGTCTGCTATGGATATTGAATGGGCTAAAGACGGCATAGACCACCAGTTATATATAGTACAAGCAAGACCAGAGACCTTCCATTCACAAAGTATTAATAAAGACCAGCTTACACGTTACCACTTAGATGACTCTTCAGCTCAACCATTAGTGCTTACAACAGGTCATAGTATCGGCCATAAGATAAGCTCTGGAACTGCTCGTTTATTATCAATTGAAGATGCAGATTTATTTAATGAAGGTGACATATTGGTTACCCCTATGACGGATCCTGATTGGGTACCGTTAATGAAAAAAGCATCAGCTATAATAACCGATAATGGTGGCCGCACCTGCCATGCAGCAATTGTAAGTCGTGAGTTAGGCGTTCCTGCTTTAGTAGGCACGGGTAACGCAACAAAAACATTACATGAAGGGCAATCTATTACAGTCGATTGCAGCCAGGGAAGCTTAGGATATGTTTATGATGGGCTAGTACCTTTTAGCAAACAAGTAACTACACTCACGCACTTACCTCAAGCTCCTGTAGATATTTTAATTAATATAGCAAATCCTGATAGTGCTTATGAACATTCTTTTTTGCCTGTAGCAGGCGTAGGTCTCGCTCGTTTAGAATTTATTATTACTAATTTTATCCAAGTGCACCCCATGGCGATATGTCACCCAGAAAAAATACAAGATCCACAGCTTAAAGGTAAAATAGATGCACTCGCTTCAGCTTATGACAGTTGGCAAGAGTTTTTTATTAGTACGCTCGCTCAGGGTGTAGCAACTATAGCTGCAGCATTCTATCCACGACGTGTGGTAGTACGATTAACTGATTTTAAAAGCAACGAGTATAGAAACTTATTAGGTGGCAGCCTTTTTGAACCTCTAGAAGAAAATCCTATGCTAGGCTTTAGAGGAGCTATACGTTATTGCAACCCAGCTTATGCACCCGCATTTGCTCTTGAGTGTGCTGCGCTAAAAAAAGTACGTACAGAAATGGGGCTAACTAACGTTACTTTAATGGTTCCTTTTGTACGCACCACCCTGGAAGCAGCATGTACTGTAGAATCACTTAAAAGCCATGGCTTAGTGCGCGGGGAAGATGGCTTAAAGCTACTCATGATGTGCGAGATACCTTCTAATATTTTACTGCTTGAAGAGTTTTCTCAGTATTTTGATGGGTTTTCTATAGGATCTAATGATCTTACCCAACTTACTCTTGGAGTTGACAGAGATTCAGCTCTTTTAAGTAACTTTTTTGACGAACGAGATCCAGCAGTACTTGCATTTTTACTGCTTGCTCTAGAAAAAGCACGTAAAATTGGTACTTCTATGAGTATTTGTGGACAGGCACCTTCAGACTTTCCTGAAATTGGTGAGCTTCTTATTAACAATGGTATAGATGCTTTATCCCTTAATCCTGACTCAGTAATTGCGTTTATACTCAGATTTCAACGGTAAAGCCTTAGGTATACATACATGACGACAATTACTACAACGCCCTTGTTCAAACAGACGGCTATATCGCTCACAGTGACATGAGCATGAAAGTTGACTATAAGAATAAAGCGCTGAGCCCGATTTTTTAGCAGCCGAAGAAGCTTTATCCATGCACTCAGGACTAGCAGTTATACAGCTTGTTATGCACAAAGTAAGCACTAAATTTTTCATGATATGCTTTCTTTTGGTTTTTCTTGTGTCTTTTTTTCTATATACTTATGCACTCTGCTTAAAATTGCTGCTGTTTTTTTGTCAAGTTTACGACCTTTTGCATCTTCGTGAAAAAAAGGTTTATCAACATTGCCAAGCACATCTTTACACATAGGACAACCATAGATAGTACTAGCACCTACTAAAACACTAAAAAATGTATAAAACCTTACCTTCATTGCCTCTCCTGTTTATCATAAACTACTATACCCCTGCTCTAGTATTAAGCATACTTTATAATATTTGCAAATAGCAATAATTAAATAACAAAAAATAATACTCTACAGAGCGCTGCGGATAAACTCGTCTAAGCTTATACTTCCTTGGTTGATTTTATCAGTAGCATCATATAAAAAAGAGCGCATACCATCTTGAATAGCCTGATTATATAAAGCATTAAATGCTGGTTGCTGTGTGATAAGACTGCGGAGCTCATGAGTAACAAGAAGAAGTTCAAAGATACCAATACGTCCTTTATGGCCTGTTCCTTGGCATTCGGAACAACCAGTGCTGGTAAAGACTTGCTCTAAAACTAAATTATATTTTTTAATGATAAGAGCTTGCGACTCAGATAGAACAGTGGGTATACGGCATACTATACACAACTTTCGTACAAGACGTTGTGCAAGTACTCCAGATAAAGCAGCATTAATCAAAAAAGGTTCAATACCCATATCAAGTAATCGCATCAGCGTGCTTATTGTATCGTTAGTATGCAAAGTACTTAAAACCAAATGGCCTGTTAAGGCTGCCTGAATAGCAACTTGGCCGGTTTTTTTATCTCGTATCTCTCCTACCATAATAATATCTGGATCTTGACGCAGCAATGCTCGAACACCACACTCAAACGTAAAACCGATCTCAGGAAATATCTGTCCTTGAGTAATACCTTCAATATGGTATTCGATAGGATCTTCAAGGGTAACAATATTTTTATCAGTTGTTTTTAGCGTAGAAAGCAAAGCATGAAGAGTAGTAGTTTTACCCGATCCCGTAGGTCCGGTTACTAAAAAGAAACCTTGAGATTGTGTGCTCATTTTTAAAACCTGCTCAGCCATAGCAGTACTTAAACCAAGTGTATGTAATGATACTAAAGCAGTAGTTCTATCAAGTAGCCTAATAACTATTTTTTCACCATAGACACAGGGAAATGTTGCAAGCCGACAATCAATTGATCTGGTATCAAAAACATAAGAAAATTTACCGTCTTGTGGCATACGTTTTTCTGCAACATTAGTATGGGCAAGAACCTTTAAGCGTGAAAGCACCTGTAACATGTGCTTTTTTTCAATCGCTGGCTGCACGTATAAAATACCATCAATTCTAAACCGGACACATAGTGATTCTTTAAAAGGTTCTAAATGTATGTCTGAAGCCCGCAAACTACATGCTTGTAACAGTAATTTATTAACTATAACTATAGCTGGAGCTTCAGACATACGTGTAGTATGCTCTGGCATTAGGCAAATGTCCAAGAAATAAAGAACCCTACAGCAAAAGCGATGGATTCAGCCATATGAGCTTGAGCCCAGGCTAAATACCCATTAAGAGCTTCTTGAAAATTTGCAGTTGAAGGAAAACCAAAAAAGCTTGTAATAGCATCATAATGTATAGAAACAAGATTAAATGTATTTAAAAGCCATAAGATCAGCACAGTGCCTAGAATAATCCATAAAATAGGTCGGGCTAAATACTTAAATAAAAATCCTGTTATAAGACCAAGGCCACCGTACAATAATAGAGGCCCATACCAGCTATGCGATACATCAAGTGATTCCCACTTTTGCTTAAGAGTACCAACAAAGTTATGTACTGTGTCATTTAAATAAGCAATCATACTCTCTCTTTCTTTTTTAAACTTTAAGTAATTGTGTACAAAAAAAGACGCCTAACTAATAAGTTAAGCGTCTTTTATACTATCTTATATGCTATTAAAGAGCAACCATATCTCTTAATGCTTTACCTGCTTTAAAGCGTGCAACTTTTTTAGCGGGTATTTGCATTTTTTTACCAGTAGCAGGATTGACACCTACACGACTTTTTCTTTTTAACATAGAAAATGTTCCAAATCCAGTAAGCACTACTGATTTACCACTTTTAAGTGAACCACCAACAGACTTAATAAAAGCTTCTAGAGCAATTTTACAAGTAGCTTTAGGCATTTTACAAGCTTTAGACATTTGTTCAACTAATTTTGCTTTATTCATAGTTTATCCTTTTAGTTTAGCGACTTAGAGTAGTATATACTACTCTAAGCACACTTACATTACTTTATGTGGTGCCGAGAGCCGGACTCGAACCGGCACGAGCCGAAGCTCGAAGGATTTTAAGTCCTTTGCGTCTACCATTCCGCCACCTCGGCAAAAGCTTTACTATCAATTTGTCTGGAGGCGACACCCGGATTTGAACCGGGGATGGGGGATTTGCAGTCCCCTGCCTTACCACTTGGCTATGTCGCCAAACATTCTTTAAAATACTATTTATGAGTCTCTTGAGCTTTAAGCTTTTGGCTTAATTCTTCTGCTGTAATCTCTTGTACAGTTAGATCAACAGGTTGGCTTTTATCAACCTCTTGCTTAAGCCACTTTGCTTGTCCAAGACCAGATACAGGGTAGTCAGAACTATTAAGAGCAGCTTTCTGAGTCCACTGAGCTATACCACCTTCGTATACTTTTACATTCGTAAATCCAAGAGCATGCAATTTCTTAACTGCTTCACCACTTGCGGTACATTGGTAATTAGCGCAATAAGTCACTATTTCAATATCTTTGGGCCAGTGCTGAGTTTTCTCTTCTAACTGATCAAGATCCATTCTTACAGAACCGGGAATATGTGCATCTGCAAACTGCTTATCATTAGTTAAATAGATAAGATTAAGAGCGCCATACTTTACGTTTTCTGTATTAGCAACAGTTGCTATGTCTTTATTTTTATCTTTTTTAAACCAATCACCACATGCTGGCACAACAGCAAGCACTATTACAAGTAATCCAAAAGAGCCTGCTTGTACTAATTTTTTATTCATTTGATGCCTTAAATCATGTGTTGATCATGTCTTACGTATCTAAATTTACCACAAAATTGGATGAATGCAACTTTTTTCTTAGTTTTCTTTTATGTTGCTCATAAATTATCACTAAATTGCTTATTTAACCCATTGCAAACAACGGTTCCAACGCACTTTTTTCCAAAATTCAAGGGGGTTTTTAATTAAATCAAAGATCCACCATGACTCATCACTATCAATAGACCAGAGTCTAAAAATTATTTTGCCATGAATAAGCTTGCCATCTAAAGCTCCCCAAGCGCGAGAGTCTAAACTACCTTTTCTATTATCACCCATTGCCCAATACTGATTTTTACCTAAAGTAACATCAAATATATCTAATCTTTCAGTAGGTGTTTCTGGACGCAATATAAGCCCAATTTGTCCAAAATTATTTATACCGAGTATATCAGCTGGATTAATCTTATAAAATGGTTGTTTGTTCCATTCTTTTATACTTAAATCAATTGATACTGGTACTTGATCGCTCGGTCTAATTGAGGTGCTCTTCTTCTGAACATAAATTAAAGGGTATTTATTAAGATAAGCAGATTCATCTAATTTTTTATTATTTAAGTATACTACTGGTTTACCATCTTCTATCTTACCTTGAACATGGTCACCTGGTATACCAATTAAGCGCTTAGTCCAGTTATCAACCTTCCATGATGCATATCGTTCCCATATATTAACTGCTGGATTAGTTGAATACTTATACATAGGAGCATCAAAAGCAATAATATCACCTCGCTGAGGAGCTTTAAACCAATAAGTTAGTTTATCAGCTACAAATCGTTCACCTACTAAAAGCGTTGTTTCCATTGATCCTGTAGGAACTTGATACAGTCCAAACAAAAAAGTACGTATAGCAAAAGCAGCAGAGACAATTACAATAAGCTCAAATATTACCCTAATTGCTTGAACATCATAATATCTTCCTAAAATACGACGTGAATAACTCATTATATCCTTTCAATTGTATACAATTCAACTTTATACACTGTTACTACTTATCTAGTTATACTAAAAAATAAAATGGGTTTACTTGTTTGTTGTATACGTATACTTCAAAATGCAAATGAGACCCATCTCCCCCACGACGCTTACGCACAAAGCCAGTTGCACCTACTTTGCCAATAGGCTCTCCTTGTACTATATGTTGTCCTACACGAACAGACATTTTATCAAGATGAGCATAGCGCGTTCTAAATTTATGATTATGTGCAATAACTATAGTATTACCATAACCTGCTGTATAATGAGCCTGGACAACAATACCAGGGCCTGCAGCTTTTACTGGAGTGCCACGCGGTGCTGCTAAATCAATACCGGTATGGAAACCCCATGAACCATCGACTTTTCTACGTTTACCAAAAGGAGAGCTCAGCCAAAACTCTGATTTTTCTAAAGGCCATAAAAAAAGTGGTTCTCTTTGTAGTTTTCTTAAAGAGTCAATACGTGTTGGTGTTTTTGATCCGCTTCTCACTATTCTTTTTCTTGCTGCTACTTTAGCAGTAGAAACACAAGATCCCATAGAAGCTGACTCTACACTTACAACACAATCTTCTTGATAAAATTTACGTAATGCTCTTTCTAAATTATGTTGCCGCGCAAAAGAAAGCGCAGACTTTTTAAGATAAGCAGGTTCACGATTTACCGTTAGAAATTGAGGTTCAGCTTCTTGCATGTCTCTATGACTTAGAGTGTCAAGACTTTGTTTTTTAAGAACAGTTACATAGTGTAAATAATCGCTTTTAACTTTTATTAACTGTGCAGTTTCTTGCTTAAAAAACTTGTACTCAACGCAAAGCAAACTACTTACTACTACTAAAAAACCACACCCTAGTGAAAAAATAATTTTATATACTGTCATATTTGTATGCCTTACCCGGTCAACACTTACTCTCTAGTGTAATTGATATAATTTCTAGTCCTCTTATTAATCTGTCGCTCTATAATAACATGCTCACAATTTTTGTGAACTGCTTCATTTTAATACTAAGCCTACGTGCTGGCTCTTTACGGTACCGAAACTATAGCAAAGAAATAAACAAAGCACAATTTCATGTATCCCTTATACTGCTTATCCGCGCTGTTGGTCTATAAACCATTGTCGCACTCGTTGAGTAAAGAGCTCATCAGTGTCCTGATCGCTATACACAAAAGGCTTTCCTACTATAACAAGCAACGGAGCATAGTAAATCAAAAATCCCGTAGGAGGATAAATAATTCTATTGTTAGGCATATATACAGGCACTACAGGACGACCAGTTTTACGTGCAATAATTGCAAATCCCTCAAAAAAAGTATGTATTTGCCCATCAAGAAAACGGCCCCCTTCAGGGAAAATAATTAAATTACGCTCTTTTTTATTAACAAGCTGTATAACTTTAATAAGCGATCGAGCTGCTTTTGTGCAACTTTGGCGGTCAACAGCAACAAACATACGACGGACAAAAAATCCTATAATAGGCGTATGACTATAATATTCAAGTACTAACCATATATGCGGATATCCCTTGCACAGTGAGCCCACGACAGGAATATCAAGAGATGACTGATGATTAGCTGCAAATATAACCGGACCTTGAGGTATATTTTCAAGACCGATCCAACGCGAAGGTACAAAACACACATGTATAATAAGTCTATAAAACTTATCGGCTAGCCAAAAGAAAAGTTTATTATCTCTTCTTTGACTTAGAGGAAGCAATGCTAAAAGCATACAGGGAATTACAAAAAATGGACCTATGAGCATTGCTATAGTATAAGCAGCACCAGTTCTTATAAAAGTACCTAAAGATAGTAATACAGCCATAATCTCAATAACTTTCTTGAAGTAATACAGTATTTAAGAATTATAATAGAGTCCAAACTGCTCATGTATTTGCTTACTATATACTGTAGTTAAAAAACATATAAAAATTGGCACAAATACACCAAGAAAAACGTACCAACTTACTACTTGAAAAAGCAAGATTGGCATATACTTTTCTAGTACTAGACTTACACTTAGGCTACCAACTTTTACCAAATTGTATACTATAAAGAAAAAAGGGTAATTATAAACAACAAACAACAAAGCTCTTCCTAAAGCATTAATCCATTCTTTGATACTCATACGCGAGTCCATTAAAAACAAAAGAGAAAATACATAAAAAGGCGCTATGCCATTGCTAAGACCAGTTATAAAAAAAATACCTGAGACTAACCACTGCGGCACTACGGTTGTTACTAGTACAAACATAGCGTCTAATACTAGAGTTAAAGCAAGAGCAGGTAAAATATATATCAAACGCTTTGTAAAATAACTACTCTTTTTATATTCTACAGAAGCTCTAGTAGCAGCCACTAAGAGTACAGTAATATAACAACAATAAGCGAGAAGCACAGCAATTGGTTGCCAAATAGGAGTGTTTTTTATCACTACTACCAAAGGCACTACTAAAAACGATATTACTAGTGCGGCTGTAACACTACTTGGCAGCAAGCGTACTGTATCTAGAAGCAAACTAACAGACTTCAAGCTAACTAACAATAAAGGCTTAAGATTAACAGGCAAAAGCAGCTTAAGCGACTCAATCCATGCATTTTTCAGTTCATTAAGCTTGATTGCAACCTGCATACTCGTTCCTTTAACTTTAATTTCTTAATTATTTACAGTATACTAGAATATTTAGTACTGTAATAGTAGCTAACACATTTCTAGATATATACAATTATCTGTATTAATGTATAGAGATAGAGTATAACAGGATAAAATATATGTTAATAAATTTAAATAATGTCGTAGAAAAATACTATCAATTTTGGACACGACTTGCTGATACAAAAAGCAAAGTTCGCATATTGCCCATCGATTTCAATACATCGTGGACCCGCATCATATGGATACAAAAAAAATATTTTCTAGGCGCTTTCTTTTGTGAAACTCTTATTCAAATATTTTATACGCTCGTTCCTCTTTTTATAGGAGCTATAATTGAGCAACAACGCTTTAGTTTGTTTGTTTATTTAACAGGCGCTTGGCTTCTTGCTATAGTAGGAGAATTTGCAGGCATATATTGTTCTATACTCTTACAAATGCAGTGTATTAATAGTATTCAATATAATGCATACCAATTTTTCTTATGTGTTGATCCGCTCTATCATACACTCAGATCAAGCGGCAAGCTCTTTGCAAAAATTGAGCGTGGCGCACGTGCTTATGAAGACTTTTTAGACCTCTTCATGCTCGATTTAGTACCTACTGTTATGAGCATTTTCACCGTTATTGCTTCATTTTTATGGATTGATGTTAGATTAGGCCTGTTATGTTTTATACTGTTATTAGTTATAGCAGTAGCTAATATAACTCTCAGCTTACTTACTGGAGCAGCTTTTGAAAAAAAACTTATTGATGCTGATGATTCAGTTAAAGCTTTAAGCGTTGAAAGCTTAACTCAAGTACAATTAGTAAG
Organism: Candidatus Dependentiae bacterium; assembly: GCA_013821315.1. Lineage (NCBI taxonomy): Bacteria > Candidatus Babelota bacterium. The sequence goes on from JACDHA010000007.1 coordinate 41,358, forward strand.
GTCTGCTTTTGCTACCAACGAAATAGCACGCAAAGCATACAATAAAAACAATAAGCTTATGTTTACCGAAAGCACTGCTTGGGTAGCTTCATCAGCAAGTACTCTTATTACACGTATACTCTACCTAGGAAGCATTTTTATTTTAGGTACAGCAGTTATTAAAGCTATACTGAGCGGGACTGTAAGCACCCTTATAGGCACCACTATACTACTTGCTTATATTAGAGGCACTTACGAAATTATTAAAATTGGGCGACGTTTACGCAAACTTTTAAAATCAGTTACTCGCATTTCAGATCTCTTTTTATTTGTAAGAACTTTTGGAAAACAATCGTTCCCCGTACTTTCAAATCAACTTTCCAAACAAGCTCTACACGAAGTTGAAGAAAAGATTGATAGCCCAACTATCACTATAAGTATCACCAATCTTGATTTTGAATATAATACTAAAGCTAAAATATTTGAAAGTCATCATTTGTCTCTTGAGGCACCAGCTACAAAAACAAATAAACTGTATGGTATTATAGGACCTTCAGGTATGGGTAAAACTACCCTGCTTTCTATAATAGGTGGCCAACTCAAGCCATCAAAAGGGTCCATTACAATAAACGGCATAGATGTCTATTCTATAGATGACTCACTACGAAAACGTCTTGTTGCCATTCAAGGCCAAATAGCTAGTAGTCTTAGTGGTACCTTAAGAAGTAACCTATTACTTGGTCTACCTCATGACAAACAAGTATATACTGATAAAGAGATGGTTCAAACTCTTAAAGAAGTTGGTTTATGGTCTATTTTCGAAGAAAAAGATGGTCTTAATACGTTAATAGGTGAAAGTGGCCTGACTATATCCGGTGGCCAACGCCAAAGACTTAATTTTGCAGGTCTTTATTTACGTGCTATGTATTATAACCCACGCGTGATTTTAATAGATGAGCCTACTAGTAGCTTAGATGAGATCAGTGAAAAAGCTATTACCACAATGATAAGCCATTTGGCACAGCATGCTATAACACTCGTTATAGCTCACCGAATAAAAACAATCGAAAATGCTATAGGAATAATGGACTTCTCTTTATTAAGCGAAGATAAAGACATCAAGTTTTATAACTTAGTAGATCTTGAAAAGAAATCATTGTATTACCGTAGACTTATACAAGGTCATATTAAACTAGATATTTAAGCATAAAAAATGGCGAGAATAAATCTCGCCATTTTATCGTACTTTTTGATCTTGTCAATTAAGAACGGTTACCTCTAAAAGGAGTGCTTCTTCTAGCAGAGTTAAAACGGCTATCACGACCGCCTGCTGGACGTTCTTCACGTTCACGAGCTTCGTTAACAACCAATTTTCTACCGTCTAATTCACGGCCATTAAGTGCAGAGATAGCTTGTTCAGCTTCTTCTGTTGATGGCATTTCAAGAAAACCAAAACCACGTAGTTCGCCTGTAAGTCTATCTTTAATAATTTTTACAGAGTGTACTTGTCCAAATTGCTCAAATGTCTTTTTTAATGACTCTTCGCTTGTTGAACGTGATAAGTTTCCTACGTAAATATTCATAATTTGTTACCCTTGCGGTAATATAAAACTGATAATTAATACAAATGTATGTTTTAACATTATTCTTTATGATATCTACCTGTTATATGATACCGCTTCACATAACGATGTATAAACCAAAATACTAAAACATTAATTACAGTATAATCTTTTATAATTATTAAAGCAACCGATTTTAACGATGTCGCAAAACGTTACGTTGAGGACACAGCGGCAAAAGAATACACGTTGAACATAAAGGAGATACAGGAACACATATATTTTGACCCCACATAACCAGAAGATAGTTTAGTTGTATCCACTGACTACGGGGTATAATACGCTTGAGTTGCTCTTCTGTTTGTTCAGGAGTGCTTGTACATACAAGACCTAAACGATTAGAAACCTGATGTACATGAGTATCAACACAAATTGCCGGAATACCAAAAGCTTCGCCTAAGACTAGGTTAGCAGTTTTTCTTCCTACGCCTTTAATGGATAAAAGCTCCTGCTCAGTGGCAGGAACTTGACCATTAAAACGTTCGATAATCTCTTTCGTGACATCTTGGATAACTTGAGTTTTTTTACGATAAAAGCCTAAGGGCCTTAAAATAGCTTGTAATTCTTGGGACGATACTAAAAGCAGCTCGTGCGGTGTTATCGCACGAGCAAACAGTTGTTTGCAAATACCAAAGGTGATGGTGTCCCGTGCTCTTAGGCTTAAAAGGCAGGCTATTAAAATAACAAAAGGATCTTTGCCGTATATATCAATAAGAAGTGATATCATAGGCTTGAGCATTCCTTTGGTAGCCTGCTCTAGTAAAGCTATTATTTTTTGGGCGCGAACTTCTAATTCTACCCCATTAGTTGACATATAGACTAACTATCATTAATCTACTCATATTATAATTTAGCTTGGCTTACCATAAGGTGGGCCAAAAGGACCTACTTGAAGTTTAGAAAGATCTTGAGAACCACTTTTATTGCTTTCTAAATTATAGCCTCCTAAAATGTTCTTTTTTTCACTAACTATTGTAGCAAAGGGCATACTAAAAGCTATAAAAATTAAACATAAAGCATTTGCAATAAACCTATTTATGTGGTTATTAGTCATATTGGACCTCTTCTAAAAAAGACATAAAAATTTAATACTTAAAAAATAGTATAACTCCTATAATAGAAAATATCAATCAAGATGCATTATATAAGTGAACTTATTAACCTTATCTTAGGCAACACTGCCTGCTTATTACTTGCTAAATTTTTTGCATTTTTGTGTAAGATTTATTTTATTACAACCTTATCATTATCAAGCCTTAGGTCAAACAATTCTAAAAAATTGTTTAAGTTACTTATGGTTTTTCTTATATGCATAATTTTAAGCGATGCAAGCTGGATTTTGAATCTTTATAGAAAAATGCTCCTTGCGGACCAAGAAGTAAAATTTATTACTTTTACAACTAGACTAACATGGGCTTCATTTATAACTCAATATTACACACTTGGGCTATTTTTAGAACACTTAGTGGAAAAAAAACTTAGCTTTAAACTACGAAATACTCTTTTCTTACTTATAAACTTAGGTATTTCGACAGGCTTTTTATATTTAGCTTTTTTCAAGTATGGAGTCCCATCAAATAGTCAAGAAACTTTAGAATTTGAAAAAACCTTAGTATTTAATGTTTATATAGTTATTACGTGCTGGTTTCTACCAGTAATGTATCAAACTTACAAAAAAATGTATTTGGTACAATTGCCTAAAATACTTAAAAAGCAATTACAATTTTTTATAGGATTTTTAATTCTACCGCACTTGTTTTTAGACATTATTACTACCAATATCTTCTTTGTTCCTTGGCTTTCGGCTCTACTGCCATTCAGTCAAGAAGTTCTACTTAATCTTTCTACTTTTTTAGAAAGTTATACTATATATCACTGTTATAAAAGCATATTGAGATTGAGATTCTTAAACTTTAGTAACCATGTTGTAGAACGAGCACCTTTTAATTTTATAAATGATTTTAAAGATATACTAGAGCAACTCAGCCATGTTACAGCATTAAAAGAGCTGGCTCACATTACTCAAAACTTTTTTACTGCTGCGTTTACTATACCTGCAGGGCGCACACGCTTGTATGTAAGAAAAACAGAGCTAGACTCTAAAGATGATACGCATTACGACTTAGCATTAATTACAACTAAAGTTGAAAACTTTCTTGCTAATCATGATCTAATGACCTCTCCAGCAGGAGCTCTCTTGCGTCAATCTAAAATATTTATTAAAGATGAGCTTGAGTTTACCAACTTTTATGAGGAACAATCTGCTCTGTCTAAAATTATTGATTTTTTAGACTCTATTAACGCAGATGTATTTTTACCTATCTACGAACGACAAGCCATTACCGCTTATATTATAGTGGAACGACATGCACGAGCAGGGAAGCTTTATAACAACGTAGAACGTGACGAAATGCTTGTGTTTACCAGCTATTTAAGCAATATTATAAACATACTTAAGCATAGTAATTTAGAAGCTTTGCTCCACAAAGAAAAAGAGCTTGAAGAAGAACTCTATCACAAGCATCAAGAGATCAATCAGTACAAAGAAAGTATTAAATCGTTTTTAAGAACCAATAAAGACAGAAAAATTGGCATAGTATTTTATAAAAATCGCCGTTTTACTTTTGCAAACCAAGCAGCTCAAGAGCTTATTGAAATTGATGTCAATACACAAGAAGGGCATCCTATTGCTCAATCATTTAGGCAACTTGCACGTAATGTACAACAATATAAGTCAAGTCAGACACTCTTTTGTCGTGATTTACATAACAATAAGCTTATTTTATCAGGAATACCCAGCCTTGAGCTTAATACCGTAATAATTATGGTCTACTATCCTGAAATATCAGATATTATCAAAACTCAGTTTGAATTTCTGAAAGATCCTTCTGCTTGGGATTATTTGTTGTACCTTGAAACTACTCAATCAGGACAACTTATAAATCAACTTATTCCTGGCAATGGTGAAATGCTTCTTAATTTTAAAATTAACCTGTTATCTACATCATTAAGCCGAAAAGCTACGTTACTTGAGATGGCAGAGGATGATTTACTTCCTACGGTTGAGATACTGCATCATATTAGTTTACGGCCAACACTGCATATATTAAAATTAACAATACCAGAAAAAAATGATGAAGTTGCTCTTAAAGTTTTTGGCATTAACCCATTACTTGATAAAAATGAGCCTGAAGCTTTACTTCAAAAATTAGACACTATAGGAACACTTTTTATACAAAATATACATTTGTTAAGCTTGGAAACTCAAAACTATTTAGCTGAATTTATCTCCTACGGTTACTATCATAAACTACGTAGCGACCATAAATTTTTTAGCAATGTTCGCATTATTTGCTCTACAACTAAAAATCTGCAAACATTAGTAACTGAAGGCCTTTTTTCTAAAACGCTCTTTAATGAACTTAAAAAGACTTCTTTGAGTATGCCTTCACTTACAACATTACCTGACACTGAAATCAATCAGCTTACCTCTGGTTTTACTGAACAAGCATTAAAAACGCAGACATTTAAAAATTTGCTTGAACTAAGCGATAAAGATAAAGACAAGCTTCTTGATCAAAGACCTGGAAGCTTACAAGAGCTTAAAACTAAAATACACCAAGTACTTGTTCATAAGTCAACTAAACATAAGATACATGATACCACAGAATTTGATCGCGCTTATCATGTAACAGACCCCGAGCTTGCGCAAGCTATACGGATGGGTAAAAAAGCTCTTAAAGACCCTCAAACAATGCAAATGTTGTGGAATAAGTTTAAAAACCAAAACAAAATTGCTACGCTTTTAGGAGTCAACAGATCTTCTGTAAATCGACGCTACCAAGAATATAAATTTGATGAATAACAACAGGTAGTTGGTCAAAAATAATGTAACTTGTATAATTTGGTTTTTTTGCCATAAAAGCCTAAGGGCCTTAAAATAGCTTGTAATTCTTGGGACGATACTAATAGCAGCTCGTGCGGTGTTCTCGCACGAGCAAACAGTTGTTTGCAAATACCAAAGGTGCTGGTGTCCCGTGCTCTTAGGCTTAAAAGGCAGGCTATTAAAATGATAAAAGGATCTTTGCCGTATATATCAATAAGACGTGATATCATGGGCTTGAGCATTCCTTTAGTAGCCTGCTCTAATAAAGCTATTATTTTTTGGGCGCGAACTTCTAATTCTACCCAATTAGTTGACATATAGACTAACTATCATTAATCTACTCATACACTATTACTATTGGTGTATTAGTAAGGTGGTGTTGGTGGATGAATTGCAAGTTTTGCTGTGTTTTGAGTAGATTCTATAGCCTTAGTTAAATAAGAAAATAAGCCGCAGGCATTAGCATTACTTGTAACAATCAAAGGTACACTTAAAGCTATAACAAGTGTGTACACACCATTTGCAATAAACCTATTTATATGGGTATTATTAGTCATATTGGACCTCTTAAGAAAATGTAAAAAAAAACTGATACTTAACAACAGTATAACCTCGACAATAGAAAATATCAATCAATTATGTGGAATATAAGTAACCTTATTAATATCATTTTGGGAAGTGCTGCATGTTTATTGATTGCCAAAATATTTGCATTTTTATGTAAAATTTACTTCCTCACAGCCCTGTCTTTATCAAGCATTCGCTCTAATGGTTCTAAAAAATTATTTACTCTCCTTATAGTTTTTCTTACTTGTATAATCTTGGGTGATATAGGCTGGATATTGACACTTTCGCGCAAAATTTTTGCCGGGAGCCATGAGATTAAAATTATTACTTTCATTGCTCGTATGGCATGGGCACTATTTATAACTCAATATCAGGCTCTTGGTCTATTTTTAGAACATTTGATTGAAAAAAAAGTTACCTTTAAGCCTCAAAATATTATATTTTCTCTTGTTAACTTTTGTATTTCTTTTTGTTTTCTTTATTTAGCTCTTTTTAAATATTATGTACCTTCAGGTAGCATTGAAACACTGGAATTTGAAAAAACACTCGTACGCATTTCTTATATAGTTATTATATGTTGGTTTTTGCCAGTAATGTATCAAACTTATAAAAAGATGTATTGGCTAAGATTGCCTAAAATACTCAAAAAACAGTTACAGTTTTTTATAGGTTTTTTAATTATCCCTCATTTATTTTTAGAAATTATCACTAGTGACCTCTTTCCCTGGATTTCAGCTTTATTGCCTATAAACCAAGATACACTTCTTAATCTATCAACTATATTAGAAAGTTATGCTATATACCATTGCTGCAAAAGCATAATACGATTAAGATTCTTAAACTTTAGTAACCATGTTGTAGAACGAGCACCTTTTAATTTTATAAATGATTTTAAAGATATACTAGAGCAACTCAGCCATGTTACAGCATTAAAAGAGCTGGCTCACATTACTCAAAACTTTTTTACTGCTGCGTTTACTATACCTGCAGGGCGCACACGCTTGTATGTAAGAAAAACAGAGCTAGACTCTAAAGATGATACGCATTACGACTTAGCATTAATTACAACTAAAGTTGAAAACTTTCTTGCTAATCATGATCTAATGACCTCTCCAGCAGGAGCTCTCTTGCGTCAATCTAAAATATTTATTAAAGATGAGCTTGAGTTTACCAACTTTTATGAGGAACAATCTGCTCTGTCTAAAATTATTGATTTTTTAGACTCTATTAACGCAGATGTATTTTTACCTATCTACGAACGACAAGCCATTACCGCTTATATTATAGTGGAACGACATGCACGAGCAGGGAAGCTTTATAACAACGTAGAACGTGACGAAATGCTTGTGTTTACCAGCTATTTAAGCAATATTATAAACATACTTAAGCATAGTAATTTAGAAGCTTTGCTCCACAAAGAAAAAGAGCTTGAAGAAGAACTCTATCACAAGCATCAAGAGATCAATCAGTACAAAGAAAGTATTAAATCGTTTTTAAGAACCAATAAAGACAGAAAAATTGGCATAGTATTTTATAAAAATCGCCGTTTTACTTTTGCAAACCAAGCAGCTCAAGAGCTTATTGAAATTGATGTCAATACACAAGAAGGGCATCCTATTGCTCAATCATTTAGGCAACTTGCACGTAATGTACAACAATATAAGTCAAGTCAGACACTCTTTTGTCGTGATTTACATAACAATAAGCTTATTTTATCAGGAATACCCAGCCTTGAGCTTAATACCGTAATAATTATGGTCTACTATCCTGAAATATCAGATATTATCAAAACTCAGTTTGAATTTCTGAAAGATCCTTCTGCTTGGGATTATTTGTTGTACCTTGAAACTACTCAATCAGGACAACTTATAAATCAACTTATTCCTGGCAATGGTGAAATGCTTCTTAATTTTAAAATTAACCTGTTATCTACATCATTAAGCCGAAAAGCTACGTTACTTGAGATGGCAGAGGATGATTTACTTCCTACGGTTGAGATACTGCATCATATTAGTTTACGGCCAACACTGCATATATTAAAATTAACAATACCAGAAAAAAATGATGAAGTTGCTCTTAAAGTTTTTGGCATTAACCCATTACTTGATAAAAATGAGCCTGAAGCTTTACTTCAAAAATTAGACACTATAGGAACACTTTTTATACAAAATATACATTTGTTAAGCTTGGAAACTCAAAACTATTTAGCTGAATTTATCTCCTACGGTTACTATCATAAACTACGTAGCGACCATAAATTTTTTAGCAATGTTCGCATTATTTGCTCTACAACTAAAAATCTGCAAACATTAGTAACTGAAGGCCTTTTTTCTAAAACGCTCTTTAATGAACTTAAAAAGACTTCTTTGAGTATGCCTTCACTTACAACATTACCTGACACTGAAATCAATCAGCTTACCTCTGGTTTTACTGAACAAGCATTAAAAACGCAGACATTTAAAAATTTGCTTGAACTAAGCGATAAAGATAAAGACAAGCTTCTTGATCAAAGACCTGGAAGCTTACAAGAGCTTAAAACTAAAATACACCAAGTACTTGTTCATAAGTCAACTAAACATAAGATACATGATACCACAGAATTTGATCGCGCTTATCATGTAACAGACCCCGAGCTTGCGCAAGCTATACGGATGGGTAAAAAAGCTCTTAAAGACCCTCAAACAATGCAAATGTTGTGGAATAAGTTTAAAAACCAAAACAAAATTGCTACGCTTTTAGGAGTCAACAGATCTTCTGTAAATCGACGCTACCAAGAATATAAATTTGATGAATAATAATAGGCTATGAACAGACAAGAATTTATTTTAAAACAAGAAGAATTTTTACATTACCTCAAGCATGAGAAAAAGCTGAGTGATAACACTCATCGTTCTTATCAAAACGATTTAAACAAACTTGTGGCATTCTGGACTACTAGTGAAGAACAGGGCCCAGTAAGCTTAACTCTTGCTCTGGTTTTAGAACAATATATTAACTCACTTTATAGAGCAGCAAGTGCCATACAATCTATTGCACGCAAAGTATCATGCTTTAATTCACTTAAAAAGTTTTTAAAAAAACAGCAGATACCTTTATCAGTAAACCTTAAAAGGCCTTTAGTTAAGCTGAAAGACCCTCTCATTGTACCAGTATCTGAAATTTTTCATCTTATGGACCTTGTTCATACTGAAGAGCTTCCTACAAAGCAGCCACTACGCGATAAAGCTATACTTGAACTTTTGTATGCAACGGGTATCCGTTGCTCAGAAATAGTACAAATAGAGCTCCGATCAATAGACTTTACCAACAGAGCCATTGTAATACGGGCCCGCAGAAAAAAAGAACGCGTCGTGCTGTTTGGTTCTCGTGCACTTGAACGTATCACTCAGTATTTGCAAAGTGAGCGTCCTGAGCCTAAAAGTAGCTATGAGCGGCTTTTTTTAAATCAGCGAAACAATCCTATTTCTGTAAGGTCAGTACAACATATTTGTGTTATGTTTAGACAATGCATGAAAGAAAAATATGATCTTACTCCTCATGTGTTACGCCATTCATTTGCCACTCATATGCTTACTAATGGCGCAGATGTTGATACATTACAAGAGCTATTAGGGCATAAAGCACGTATAAGCACTGAACGATATTTAAACAAGATTACCAAGTAGCTATGGATATTTTTGCTCGTTCATTAACCCCACGCTTACCATTAGTAGTTATCTGTGTATGCAGTGCTCTTTTTTTGATAGTAGGTTATTTGTTCCACTTACAAGTTAACTTAATGCCTAATTTTCTTCATTTAGGTAAAAAAAACTTTTTGCGTAGTGAAAGAATAGCGTCACCACGCGGCAATATTATAGATAAGAATGGAAATCTTCTGGCTACAAATAGGCCGGTAACAGGTATTTATTGGCAAGGCACAGGCAATAAATATCTAAGTTCTGAGCAAAAAAAAAGTATAGAAGAGTTACAAAATAGAGGTATTTCTACTTCTGAATTTGAAAAAACACTTGCTTACGCAGAAAAAAAAGCACAACTTCTGTGCTTAGTACATGATGCCTCTTTTGAGCAATTAAGTCGCGTTATAGAAAAGTTTCCTTGTCACGCTAATATAATCGTAGATACTCATTTTAAACGCCATTATCCTTACAAATCAATTGCAAGTCACCTGGTTGGTTATTTATCTAATCCCGGCATAAATGCTAACGGCTGTATGGGCCTTGAGCATCTTTTTGATGAAGCATTAAAAGGAGAACCTGGACAACGTTTAAATACTATTAATTCAGTTGGTTGCCATTTAGAGTCTCAAGAGTTAAAAAAAGCTTTAGCTGGAACAACTATTGAAACTACACTCGATTTACGATTACAACTTATTGCAGAAGAGCTGTTTCCTGCAGATAGCACAGGAACGTTTATTGTACTTGATCCACAAACAGGCGGTCTTGAGGCTTTAGTATCTAGGCCAGATTTTGACCCGAATATATTTTTAGGGCAACTTGGAGGGGAGCAATGGCATGCACTGCAAGAAAAAAAGTGTTTTATAAACAGAGCTTTTAACGCATGTTATCCGCCAGCATCGATTTTTAAACTTGTTACGTTAAGTGCTGCTCTTGAAACAAAAATCATTGATCAGACTACTTCTTGGTATTGTAATGGACATACAACCTTTGCCGGTCGTGATTACCATTGCGCTCGCAAAGAAGGCCACGGTAGTATAAATACGCCACTAGCACTTGCTAAATCATGCAATATACCTTTTTTTGATATAGCTAAAAAAATCAAAATAGATACGTTAGCCGACTACGCACAGCGTCTAGGCTTAGGTATCAAAACAGCAGTTTTATTTCCTGAACGCTCAGGGCTTATACCAACCTGCCAATGGAAACGCACAGTAAAGAAAGAGCCTTGGTGGCCCGGAGAAACGCTTTCAGCTGCCATAGGACAAAGTTATACCTTAGTTACCCCCTTACAAGTTGCGTGCATGGTATCAGCTTTTTGTGAGGGATATTTAGTACGTCCGCGTATTTTAATGGTAGAACCTGTGGTAAAGCAACCGTTACAGTTACAAAAAGAAACAATACAATTTGTTAAAAAATGTATGCATGAAGTGATAACATTAGGGAGTGCTAAAATTTTAGCTCGGCTTAAAAACTTTACTCTCTATGGAAAATCCGGTACTGCTCAGACAAGTGATCTATCAAAGCGTAATCTAGGAAAACAATTTGTAGAACACGGTTGGTTTGCGGCATGCTTTAATTATAAAAACCACAAACCGCTTACGTTAGTTATTTTAATTGAAAATGCAGGCTCTTCTCAAGTGGCCATAGGGATTGCCTATGAGTTTTTTAAACGATATGAAGAATTAGTAGAAACAAAAATAAGCGAAACATGAAAACCAGTTTCGCTTATAATGCATAAAAAAACAAAGCTATCTACAAGAGAATTTATACAGCAGGTTGAGCAGCTTGTGATTTATTGAATTTTTTTGTTAAACGGCTTAGTTTACGAGCAGCCGTATTACGATGAAGCACATGTTTACTTTTAGCACGTGCTAATTTTGCTGCAACATCTCTTAACAAAGTTTCTGTAAGAGCTACATCTTTATTTTGTTCTATGGAAGCATGCACTTTTTTAAGAGCAGTCTTAATAGCAGTACGACGCGCTAAATTGCGCATTCTGCATTTTTCGTTTTGTTTAGCTTGTTTTTGGGCTGATTTTGTATTTGCCATTCTCGTTACTCACTTATAGTTAAATTACTTTTTGTACCTTTTGTGCTTTAACACATTTAGTACATACTTTGCCAGCGTGTACTTTTCTATCGCTAGAACAGGTTAAAGTAAAACGCATTTTATGTACGTTAGGATAAACCCATCTTTTTGTTTTGTTGTTTGCGTGACTTACGTTGTTAGCCACTTGCGGTCTCTTGCCGCACACAGCGCATATACGAGACATAAATAAAAATCCTTTCTAACGATATTCAAAAATTACCAGTATACTATATATTATAGTTTACTATAATTAGTTTTTTTTTCAAATTCATCTACCCAAGCTGTTTTTGCAGCTGGCTTATATCTTAGATTATTGTAATCTAAAACTTGCTCGTGCTGGTATATCAAGTAACTCATAAATCTCATCAGCATAGAGTGTTTCTTTTTCAAGCAACATTTCAGCTAACTTATATAACTTATCTTTATTATCAGCAAGAAGTACAAGCACTTTATCATAACACTCTTGCATAATAGAACGTATTTCGTGGTCAATAAGACGAGCGGTTTCTTCCGAGTAACCATACGGTCCTTGCGGCGTATAGGCAACTAAACCAAGAGTTTTAGACATACCATAAAAGCGAACCATCTGTTGAGCAATCTCCGTAGCTCGTGCAAAGTCACTTGAAGCACCTGTGGCTAACTTATTAAACACAAGCTCTTCAGCTGCTCTACCACCTAAAGCTGCCATGATATCTCCTACCATTTCAACTTTTGACATACTGTGCTTATCTCGCTCAGGTAAAAAGTGAGTTACTCCTAAGGCACGACCTCGTGGCACAATAGTTACTTTATGTAGGGGATCACACTCTTCATGCAATAACAACCGCACAAGGGTATGACCAGCTTCATGGTAAGCAGTAATTTTACGTTCTTCATCAGTAAAAGTACGTGTCTTCATTTCTTTACCAAGCATCATTTTGTCACGAGCTTCGTCTATATCTTTAAGATATACTTTATCTTGATTATGCTTGGAGGCATTGATTGCTGCTTCATTAATTAAATTAGCTAAATCAGCACCAGAAAAGCCTGGTGTGCAACGTGCTAGATGATTAAAATTAATAGTAGTATCCATTTTAACATCTTGAGCATGAACACGCAAAATCTCTTCACGACTTACTAAGTCTGGAAATGGAATTTCTACACGACGGTCAAATCGTCCAGGACGCAATAACGCTTTATCAAGCACATCAGCTCTATTAGTTGCAGCTATTACTATAACAGAAGCAGGAATTCCTGTTCCTGTATCAAAACCATCCATCTCGGTAAGTAACTGATTTAACGTTTGTTCACGTTCATCATGCCCACCACCTTGACCAGAACCACGCTGACGCCCTACAGCATCAATTTCATCTATAAATATAATGCTTGGTGCATTTTTGCGCGCTTGAGCAAATAAATCGCGTACGCGCCCTGCTCCAACACCTACAAACACTTCAATAAAATCTGAACCACTTACACTAAAAAAGGGACAGTTCGCTTCTCCAGCAACAGCCTTAGCAAGAAGTGTTTTACCATTACCTGGTTCACCTACTAATAACACTCCACGAGTAAGTTTAGCACCTAAACGCTTGTATTTCTCAGGATTTTTAAGGTAATCTACCACATCATATAATTCTTCTTTGGCTTCTTTAGCGCCAGCAACAGAATCGAAGGTCACTTTAATCTGCGCAGGGTTAAACAATTTAGCTTTACTTTTACTTATACTAAAAATGTTATTGCCATTAGAACCATTAGCACCACGCGCTTGCTTGAAGAAAAACCAGACAAGCATAATAGTTGAACCAAGCATAGCAAGCAATAAAATATTCCAAATGCCAAAATCAGCCGATGGATAAGCGCCTGTTACATCTACTTTATGATCCTTAAGCAGAGAATTCCATAATTTTGCATTATGAGGAACTACCGTAGCAAAATGGGTTCTTATTTCTTTTCCTGTAGGACTTTTTTCAGTTACAATACCCTGTACTTCGTTGCCTGTTACTGTAAGGGAACTTATTTGATCAAGTTCAACCTTTTTTACAAATTCAGAATAAGACAACTTTTTGTTAAAATGGGTATTTTCGATAAATTGAGCCAACAGCATAAGAACGCCAAGCCCAACAAGCGTAATTACAACTAAGTTACCTGGCCCGTTTTTTAAATTTTTTATATTCATTTTTTTCATAATACAACTCACTTGTATAGTATACTTATTCGACTGTTCTGACAGCTAGAACATGGTAGATTAAGATGATTTTTTATAGAGAACCGAAAAGAAAAGCGACAGCAAAGCTATCGCCATTCCTTTAGTATACAATAGAATACTATTTTTGTCGAACACAAAAATAACTGGTATCTCTTAGCTTGGAAAAACGGTATACCGTGGCGACCAAGCCGGATAAGCACAGTATTCCTGCACCGGTGTAATAAAGTTCTTTTGCCGCGTTGCTACATGTAAAGTTGCTATGCGGCTTAGTGCATTATCTTGATAGCAAAAGACTAAATACTGGCCACAAGGTGACCATGAACAATCAATTTTATTACCTTTATCGAAAGTAACTTGTTCATGCTTTTTAGTTTTTATAGAATAGACAAAAAGCTGCATTATACCGTTAACTTTTTTAGAATAAGCTACTTTATCAGTATATGACGAGTAAGCCGGCCCAACACAATACCCATCTTTAGTTAGTAACTCACTTTCTCCTGTGTCGTTGTGATAATAACATATTTGAGGGCCACGCGCCTGCGCATTCCCTTGACGAATCTTTTTAGCATCAGAACAAAAAATAATATCACCGTTAGCAAGCAATGTTGGTGAACTATTTTTACCATCATTTTTTATAAGACACGTGTGAGCGCTTTTTTTGTTTTTTCTATTAAAACTATAATGCCAGATATCTCCTGAGCGGCAATAAATAGCTTTGTCACTTTCAGGAGCCAGAGATATTCCTACACAAGTACCCGTAAGATCAAGTACCACTTTTTTTGGTTGATGAGGCGTTATACCTATTAATCTTACGTTAAAACGCGTAAACTCTGAGCAAAAAAGGCGAGCAATATCTGGATCATTATGCCAATAGAGCCCTACATAGGTGCCAGGTAATGAAAGTAATTCTGCTTCATGGCTACCATCAGCATCACACATATACACAGTATTTGCCATTTTGCCATGCATACGCTGCTTGCGTTTAGTATAAGCAATTTTGGTGCCAAAAGAACCTTGCTGTTGAGTAAGCTCAGGCCAAAGTTCGTCTGCTACCGCGTAAGCCCAACCACGCACAAGATTGCCCTGCTTTAGTGCTTCTTTGCCTTTAATCATAGTTGCGTCAAGAGTATCATAAAGTCGCCATTGAATAGCTTGACCACCAGGAGCAGCGTTAATAAAAACAGCAAGACTATACCCCTTAGTCGAAAGAGCTTTAATGTCTTGTGTTTTTGACAACTGTCCAAATTCTTCAATTAAAACTGAAAACTGCTTGCTCCTCTCTAGAGCTTTTTTAAGTTCCTGGGCAACCTGTGCAAGCTCTTGCGTAGGGTTGATTACTCCCAGCAATAGTTTCATTGCACTTTTTTTATTTGTCTTTAAATCACTTACTGAAAAAGTAAGCGTAAGGTCATCTTGCGCCCTACAATTGTGTGGCACAGCTATGCCAAGACTTATTACCAGTAAAAAAATAGATATATAATTATGCATACTCATCTCGGGTTATTAACTTATAATTAATGTTATGCGTTTTCCGTGTACTTGTTTAGGAAAATTTACTTTAAGTATACAGCTTTTATAAGCTTGATATACAGCTCGTTGAGCATTTTTGGGGCCTTCAATAGTTTTAGCTTTGCCATCTGTGTGACCTACTTCTATAACCAACTTGATGCCTGTATACTCTTCAAAACCTGGTGGCATATCAATATAGTGCTGTATTTGAGTTACTATATCTTGCTGCCAACTGGAATATTGCCCTACCTCTCCTGAATCTCCAGAATCTATAAACAAGCTATACTCTTCTGGCACAAAAGCTACGCTACTATCAACGTGTGTACTATCTGGCATACTACTATGATTAGTATGATTAGCAAAATCTAGTTTGGAATCTACTTCAGGTTCTAGCTTAGACTCTACTAACAAAGCTTGAGACGGCTCTACAGGAACTACTTCAACACGCTCTGCTTTTACTGGCACTACATTCTTTTCAGGCTTTAACTCAGGTTGCTGTACACGTCTAAATTCAGAAAAAAGTGGCTTTTCTTGAGCTTTAGAGGCTTGAGGTTTTTGAGCACCTTCTGCTTTAGCTGCTTTTGTAGTTTGCATTACCGCTGCAGCACCGGTTTTAATTCCAGCTTTAGTTCCAGTTTTAATTAATGATGAAAACTCACGTTTAAATTCAGAAAACACTGGTTTTTGTTCTACTACAGTTGGTTTGTTTTTTACAGGTGCATTTGCTTTAACCAGTGACTCTCGTCGCTTTATATCTTGAGCACGAGGAGCTGGAGGTTTTTTTACACCCATTACTTGCGTAGCCCCTTTAATTGCTTTACCAGACACCTGATGTTGACTGCTTACTGTGTTCTTGCCAACAGCGCCAGCACTTTTTATTCCAGCATAAGCTGTTCTTGTAGCTCCAAAGCGAACAGGCCTGCTATGGCTGCCCTTTGGCATAAGCGTAATTGCTTCTTCAAGTAACTTATAGCTTCCTGCTTGAGTAATACTGAGTAAAATAATCCCATGCACTAGAACAGAAAAAACTATACTTCCGTATTTTGCCTGTTGTTCTTGATTAAGCTTTTTCAGTTGCCAAGACCACATCTTCCACTCCTGCCAGGTACTTAATTGCATCAACTACTTTCATTAAAGCACCATAAGAAATAGTTTCATCTGCATTAACAAATACACGCTGCTGGGTACCACCTAATTTTTGTTCCAAAGCTTGAACAAACTGTTGTGGATTTGTAAGCGTACCATTAATAAATACGTGCTCATCTTTATCAATATAGACCGTTACATCTTCTTTAGTTGCACCCGGAGACTCTTGTACATGGCCTTTAGGAAGCGATACTTTAACAGCATTATGCATCATAGGAGTTGCAACCATAAAAATAACAAGCAACACAAGTGCTGTATCAATTAACGGAGTAAGTGATATTTCCGGCGAATGGGGTAAACGTGACCTGCCTAAGCGTCCTTGGCGCATCATAAGCTCACTTCCATTGCTTTATCTTTAGACTTCATACTGTAAGCTACACTTGTATTTTCTTCGAGTGTAGTTACTTGGCGCAATATTAAACGGCAACTTTCAGTTAACTGCAGTACTTCAGTTTCAAGTATACGGACACGGTGTTGCAAATAATTAAACAACACTAAAGCAGGTATCGCTACAACTAAACCACTAAGCGTAGTAATAAGTGCTTCAGCAATACCGGGAGCAACAGCTGCAATATCAGCGCTTTTTTGCTGACCGATACCTATAAAAGCATGAATCAAGCCCCATACTGTGCCAAACAAACCTACAAGCGGTGCTGCTTGGTAACTAGTTGAAAAGACTGGCAGTAGAGCTTCTTCTTTTTGCAAAGTATCTTCTAACGTTTGATCAATATGAACCATTAGTATATTCCAGTCACTTTGCGTTAGTGTAGGCTTGGAGGTATCATATTTTTTAAGAGCCATTTTAAAGTCTAGCAAGTACTGGGCTATAAGATCGCCACCAAAAGTGTTTCGCACTGTTGCAGCACGCGCCAAAAGATCTTCTAAATTGTTAATATTACGTATAAGCGCACGCGCTTGCCGTACTTGCTGAATTTTAGCTTTTAAAACCATCCATTTATAGAGGGCTAAAGACCAACAGGCAAGTGACATGCCCAACATTGAAAGTAAAATTCCCTTACTTACTATGTCTGTTTGATTGATAAGTTCCCATAAAGCGTTATGCATTGCCATGGTATTCCTTTAGAGTAATATGTCTGCTTGTATCTACTTTTAACTATCTTAGCACTTTAAGCTTATAAAAACTAAAACAATATGAAAAGGCTTATTTACAAAATTTACAATCTTATCTACTTAAATAGCTTATAAGCACTTAACCTCTAGGCTAAGTATAAATTATTTCGATCTTAGAGAATACACCTCTGTTGAACAACCCTTGTTTTATTTGACATTTTGAAATAATTAATTAAAATTAAATATATAATTATAACAATTAAGTACTACAAAAAATCCAAGGTGGCTCATGTTTTTACCCTCTACACGCATACTTACTTTTGCATTAAGTCTTTTAACTATACCCAGCGCATTTGCCTGCCTAAGTGATCTGGCAGCAGTTAAATCTATTGAAACACTTTTATCACAAACACCTCAGCAACAAGCTGCTACTTTAAACATTTTACCTACAGGTCTGAGAGATATCCTTAAAACCGCTCTCATTACTAAAAATAAAGCATTACTTACACAAATGCTCACTTTAAAACCTAAACAGCTTATAGGCCATACAAACTCTGTAATGTCAGTAGCATTTAGCAAGGATGGCAAGTATGCTCTTACTGGATCATACGATAATACTGCACGCTTATGGAATCTAAATACACTGCAGTCTCAAGAGCTTATAGGCCATACAGGCTGGGTGACTTCAGTAGCATTTAGCAATGATGGCAAGCATGCTCTTACTGGGTCAAGAGATAAGACTGCACGCTTATGGAATCTAAATACACTCGAGTCTCAAGAACTTAAAGGCCATACACAACTAGTGACTTCAGTAGCATTTAGCCCTGATGGCAACTATGCTCTTACTGGAGCATGGGATGATACTGCACGCTTATGGAGTCTAAATACACTGGAATCTCAAGAGCTTAGAGGCCATACAGACTATGTAATGTCAGTAGCATTTAGCCCTGATGGCAAATATGCTCTTACTGGATCAGTGGATAAAACTGCACGCTTATGGAACATAGATACACTTGGGTTTCAAGAGCTTAGAGGGCATATAAGCCGCGTGGATTCAGTAGCATTGAGCCCTGATGGCAAGTATGCTCTTACTGGATCAGCAGATAAAACTGCACGCTTATGGAATGTAAATACACTCGAGTTTCAAGAGCTTAAAGGCCATATAGACAGCGTGACTTCAGTAGCATTTAGCCCTGATGGCAAGTATGCTCTTACTGGGTCATTTGATCATACTGCACGCTTATGGAATGTAAATACACTCGAGTCTCAACAGCTTAGAGGCCATACACAAAGCGTGACTTCAGTAGCATTTAGCCCTGATGGCAAATATGCTCTTACAGGATCAAGCGATACTACTGCACGCTTATGGAATGTAAAGACACTCGAGTCTCAAGAGCTTAAAGCCCATACAGGCTTCGAACTTTCAGTAGCATTTAGCCCTGATAGTAACTATGCTCTTACGGGATCATTGGATAATACTGCACGCTTATGGAATGTACCTTGCCTAGAAAAATTAACATTAGAACAATTGTTTTTTATGATGCAGTTTAGTCAATCTACTGTTAATTTAGATGGCCAAGATGAGCAGCACATGCTTGAATCTTTTGAGTCAGCCATAGGCCTATTACCTC